>NZ_CM132394.1:0-123178 GCF_053760525.1 Candidatus Vidania fulgoroideorum | reverse complement strand
AAATAGCAAATAAAGGGAATCGAACCCTTATAAAAAGATTGGAAATCTTTTACTTTACCATTAAGCTATATTCACATGAAGGAAATTGGATTCGAACCAATGAAGATATAAATAACCAACAGATTTACAGTCTGTCCCTTTTAACCACTCAGGAATTCCTTCATTTTTGACGAATCAGGGAATTGAACCCCGCACAAAGGATCATGATTCCTTGGTTATGCCATATTAACTAATTCGTCAAAATTATATTTTAAAATTTTTTTTAAATTAGAAACATTTATTTTTACTATATTACAAAATTTAATTTTTTTTATTAATATAAATTTTAAGTATTTAGAAAAATTTTTTTTGTCGTATTTTATATTATTTAAAAAATATTTAAAATTAATTAATTTTAAATATTTTTTTAAAATAATGTATTTCTTTAACAATAATATAATATTATAAAAAGTTTTTTTTTTCAAATAAAACTTTTTATAAGAAATAAATGAAGAAATAAATATACCTAAAAAAACAGATTCACCATGTGAAAAATAGTTTTTAGTAGTTTTCTCTAAAGAATGACCAAAAGTGTGTCCTAAATTTAATAACATTCTATAATTTTTATCTAATAAATCTTTTTTAATTATAGATATTTTAGATAATATAGAATAAAATATTAATTTAATTATTTTAATATTATATTTATTTAAATAATTAAATAGATTTTTATTATTTATTATAGAAATTTTTAAAATTTCGGAAAATCCTTCTAAATAATTTCTATTATTTAGAGTTTTTAAAAATTTTTTAAAAATAATTATATATTTAGGAAAGTATATTGTTCCTAATATATTTTTACTTTTTTTTACATTTATTGCATTTTTACCACCTATAGATGAATCAACCATTGATAATAATGTACTTGGAACATTTATGTAATTTATTCCTCTATAATAAATAGAAGCAATAAAACCACTTATATCGCCAACAACACCACCTCCTATACAAATTAAATTACAATCTTTTTTAAAACCTTTTAATAAAAGATCTTTTACTATTTTATTTATTGTTGAAAAATTTTTACTAAATTCTGAATTTTTTACTATAAAATAATTATTTTTTTTAAACAAACTTTTTATAAAAAGTTTGTTTCTTAAATATAATATATAATCAACAATAAAATATTTTCTTTTTATTTTTTTTAATAATAAAGAAATATTTTTTATTTTTCTTATAAAAAGTATATTATTCATCATATTTAAAAGAATATTGAAATTTTAAAAATTCTATTCTTTTATTTATTAACTTATTTATACTATTTTTTAAAATTATTGATCTATTATTTATTATTGAGTATTTATTATAAATAATAGACTCATTTTTAAATAAATTTAATAAATTTAAATAATTAGTATAATAACCTCCTCCTGAAGAATAAAAATTTTTGTTTTTAAATAATAAACAATTTTTTTCTAAATTTCTAAAATAAAATTCTTTATATTTATTTTTTAGATATTTTTCTATATTAAAAAAATAAATAATGCTTATAAATTTATCTAAATCAAGAAGAAAAAATTTTATAATTAGCAAAAAGAAATAACATATTGTTGTTTTTCCAATACCAGGTAAACCTGTTAAAAATAATTTTCTAATGATAAGTAATATAATAAAAAATTATAAAAAACCTATTTTTATATATAGTTATAAAAAAATATTAAAAAACTTAAAAAAATTCAGAAAAAACAAAAAAATTAGAATATTTTATGCTTTAAAATCAAATTATAATAAAAAAATAATAAAAAAAATTTCTAAAATAGTAGAAGGATTTGAAGTGGTTTCCATTGGAGAAATAATGTTTTTAAAAAAATTAGGAATAAAAAACAATTTAATATTTTCTGGGGTTTCAAAAAAAAAAAGTGAAATAAAATATGCTATAAAAAATAATGTTTCATACATAAGTGTTGAGTCTTACTCAGAGCTTAAAAAAATAAAAGGAAAAATAAATATAATATTAAAATATAATTTAGATATGAGCGTGGGAACAAAAAAACAAATTACAACTTGTAAAAAAAATAATAAATTTGGAATTAGAAAAGAAGAAACGATAAAAATAATTAATTATGTAAAAAAGAATAAAATAAAAATATATGCTTTAGGATTTCATTTAGGATCACAAATAAAAAAAGAAAAGTACTATATTAAAGCTATAAAAAAAATATTTAAAATAATAAAAAAATATAAAATAAAAAATATAAATAATATAAATATAGGAGGTGGTTATGCGACTAACTATTACAATAATAATTTAATAAAATATAAAAGATTATTGAATTTTATAAAAAAAAAAAAAGAAAAATTTATTATAGAACCAGGAAGATATATAATAGCTAATTCATGTTTAACTATTTCAAAAGTTGTAAATATAAAAAAATCTAAAAATAAAAAAATATCTATATTAGATATAGGAATGGAAAGTATAATAAGACCAGCTTTGTATGGAAGTTATCACAGAATTATTAATTTTAAAATAAGAAGAAAAATAGAAAAACATGATATAGTAGGGCCTATATGTGAATCTACTGATGTTTTTTTAAAAAAAAAAAAAATAGGAATAAAAAGAGGGGATCATATTATTATAAAAGATACCGGTGCATATTGTTTAAGTATGAGAAGTTTATATAATATGAGAATAAAACCTTTAGAAATTATAATATATAAAAAAAAAATTCTATAGTGAAATAAATAATTTTAAAATATATAAAGAGGAATAATCTCCTCTTTTTATTCCTATTTTTTTTTTTTTTAAAAAAATTTTATTATTTAATATTTTTGTGTAAATATTTTTTTTAATAAAATTTATGTAAATATTTTTATATTTGTTATTTCTTTTTAAAGATTTTTTTATTTTATAAAAATAATGATTAACATTTAATAAATCTTTCTTGTTTAATATAATTTTTTTATTTATTAATAATGAATATAATTTGTTTTTTATATTATTGTTAATTTTAAATCTCTTTAATCTATGTCTCATTATTTAAAAAAATTTTTAATTTTTTTAAAAGAATTAACAAAAATTTTTTTTGAATCCACAGTTCCGTTTGTAAAAATTTTTATATAAAAATTTTTACAATCATCTATATTATTTTTAATAATTTCAATATTTTTAACAGGACTAATAAAGCTATTTACATATAATTTATTTTTTGAACTTTTGTTTTTTTTTATTTTTCCTTTAATTGAAATTTTTTTTATTTTTAATAAAAATTTTATTTTAAAATTTTTATTTATTTTAAAAATCTTAAAATTTTTATTTAAAACTTTAAACAATACAGGTAATTCTATATCTTTAGCATATAGATAACCTGGACCTTTTTTTTTTATATTTATATATATTTTATTAAAATTATTTGCTTTTATTAAAACCTTTCTAAAATTAAGTATTATTTCCATAACATCTTCATTTATTCCATCTATATAAGTATATTCATGCTTTATTTCCTTAAATAATAAGTATTCAATTTTATAAGACTTTGAATTTATTAATATCATTCTTCTAAATATATTTGATATATCATTTACAAAACCCTTTTTTATCTTAAAAATTTTAACTTTACAATAATTTTTAAAATTTTTTATAATCTTATATTTCATCTTTAAATATTTCGTGTTTTTCTATATTTTCAAAATTTTTAAAAATTGATATCTTATTAATGTAATCAGTATCATATTTTTTAATATTTTTTAATTTTAAAAATAAAGATATAAAATTATTTAATTTTTTATTTTTTTTAAAATTTTTTTTTATCTCAATTTTATCATTTTCTTTTAATTTAAAACTTGGATAATTTACTTTTTTTCCATTTATTAAAATAAATCCATGTAATATTATTTGTCTTGATTCTCTAATGGTTGAAGCAAAACCTATTCTATATATAAAAGAATCTAATCTTTTTTCTAAATTATATATTAATAAGTTTATTGAATTTATTATATTTAATTTAAGATTTGCTAGAATATTTTCTAATTGTTTTTTTTTTAAACAATAAAATATTCTAACTTTTCTTTTTAAAATAAAATCATATTTAATTTCTTTTCTATTATTTTTTTTAAATAATATTTTTTTTCTTTTTTTAAATTTCTTAAAAAAAGAAAAAAGACCAAGTAAATTTTTGAATCTTCTACATAGATTGCTTCTTTTTATTTTCATACTCTTCTTTTTTTTGGAGGTCTACATCCATTATGAGGTAATGATGTTTTTTCTATTATTTTTAAAACATTTATATTATTATTAGTTAAAGATCTTATTACTGGATCTCTACCTTGTCCTGCTCCTTTGAATTTTATTATTACATTTTTTGATTTTATAGATTTTAAAAAAATACAAACTTTATCTGTAGTTTCCTGTATTGCAAAAGGAGTAGATTTTTTGGAACCTTTAAATTTAATTTTTCCAGGACTGTTCCAAAAGATTATATTGCCATTCATATCAGATACACTAATAATTGTATTATTATATCTGGTATTAACATTTAAATAAACAATCATTTTAAAAAATTCTTAAAATTTTCCTTGATGTTTTAGCATTTGTTCTAGTTCTTTGACCCCTAGAAGGAAGTTTTTTAACATGCCTTGAACCTCTATAACATTTAATATCAATTAATCTTTTTAAATCTTTTTTTATTTTATTTTTTAATTCAAATCCTATTAAATTTTTTGATAAAAAATCACTTATTTTAAGTATTTTTTTTTTTTTTAAACTTGAAACTTTTAAGTTTAATATTTTAATTTTTTTGCATAATTTATTTGATTTTTTTTTACCTATACCATAAATATTAGTTAATTCAATATTTATATTTTTATCATCATTAAGATAATAACCCATTATATTCATCCTTGCCTTTGATTATGTTTTCTTACTATACACTTATTGTATAGTATACCCTTTCTTTTTATTAATTTGCAATACTTGCAAATTTTTTTAATAGATGATCTTACTTTCATTTAATTCTATAAACTATTCTACCTTTACTTGAACACATTTTATTTACTTCTATTTTTACTTTATCTCCTTGAGTTATTCTTATGTAATTTATTCTTATTTTTCCTGATATATAGCAAAAAATTTCTTTTTCTATTTTTGAAACGTAAACTAAAAAAGTAGAATTTGGAAGTTTTTTTAATACTGTACCTTCAAAAACAAATAATCTTTTTTTATTCATTTATAAAATAACAATTGTTAAATAATAAACATTTTTTTTTTTTTTTACTAAAAAAAAAGTTTAAAAAAAATGATTTATGAATTTTTTTATTTTTAAACAATAATTTTTTTTTTTTAATTTTATATTTTTTTTTAAATCCATATTTAGGATATATAATATTTAAAGGAGTTTGTCCTCCTATAAAAAATTCTTTTTTAGAAAAACCTGATCTTGATTTTTGTCCTTTATAACCTCTACAACAAGTATTACCTTTTTTAGAAGAATTTCCTCTTCCTAATCTTTTTTTTTTCATAAGAAAAATATTTTAACAATTTTTTTGAAGCCTTTATAACATTTATTTTATTTTTTGATCCATATATTTTGCAATTTATATTTTTTATACCTGTATATGATAATATTAATCTTAAGCATCCTCCTGCTAATAAGCCTTCATTATTTAAACATGGATATGCTTTAATAAAAGTTTTAGATACTTTTATTGAAACTTCTTTTGGAATTGTTTCTTTTTTTATATTTAATTTTATAATATTTTTTTTAGATTTAAAAAATGATTTTTGAAGAGCAGAAGAAAGATTATTCGATTTAGATTTTTCAATACCTATTTTATTTTTACCATTACTAACTAATGTATAAGCAGTATATCTAAAATTTCTACCGCCTTTTCTTACAAAAGAAGTTTTCCTTGAGTATATTAACTTTTTAAATTTTATTACCATTAAAAAGAGAATTTAGTTTTTTGCAAACATATCTTACTTTACCATTATATTTTACCTTAAACAAAGAAAAAAATATTTTTTTTAATTTTAAATTAATAGACTTAAAATATAGTTCTTTACATATAATTTTTAATTTTTTTTTATTTATTTTTTTTTCTTTATTATATTTTTTAAAAAATTTACCATTTGTACTTACGCTAGTTATAATTCTATTTTTATAAATTGAATATATTTCAATATATAAATGTTTATTTGATTTTCTTATTCTTATAAAAATTTTATTTTTTTTTTCTGTTTTTTTTAATTTTTTTATCATTTAAATATCTTAATCCTTTATCTTTATATAAATTAAACTTTTTTAGTTTAATTATTTTATTACAAAAATTACCTAATAACTCTCTATTATTACTAGAAACTTTTAACTTTTTATTGTCTTTTGAAATATTTATTAATATATTTTTATTAATTTTTATTTTAATTTTATGAGAATAACCTAAATCAAAAATAAGTAATCCTTTTTTTTGTTTTACTTTAAACTCTATACCATTTAAAATTATTAATCTGCTGTAAAAAATTAAGTTATCATTTACAAAATTTTTTAAAATTGAATAATGTGTTCCTAAATTTTTATAATTATTTTTAAAAAATGGAAAAATATTCAAAAGATTTTTATTTCTAAAAAAATAAAAATCTTTGTATTCAAAATTTATTTTGCTTATTAATAATCCTTTTATAAACAAATTTTTTAAAGAATATAATAATATTTTTTTTAAAAATATTGGAATTGAAGATTTTCTAGACATTTTTTATCATTATTATTACTTCTCCACCTGTTTTTTTAGAAATATATTCTTTAAAAGTTAAAATTCCTTTATTTGTATTTAATAAAATATTTTTATTAATATAATTTTTGAAATTTTTTTTATTAATTATATTTTTATTTGAAACTTTAGAAAATTGTAATAATTTTATATAACCAAATTTATTAAAATAATTATAATTATAGTAACATATTAAAAATTTACTTTTTATTATGTATGAACTTAAAATGTTTATTTTTTCTAATTTGTCTATTATAGATATTATGTAATTACTTTTAGAGATTATAAAATATTTTCTCATCATTATTATTGAGTTATTAAAATTACTTACCAAATAAGAAACTTTTTTATATGACATTACCAACTAGATTTAGTTACACCATAAATTTCGCATTTCATAATTTTTTCTCTAATTAATATTCTAGATACACCAAAATAACCTATATAACCTCTTGGTCTTCCTGTTATTAAACATCTATTTCTCATTCTACATGGATTTGAATTTAGAGGAATTTTCTGTAATTCTATATAATATTTATATTTTTCTTCCTTTTTTAAATTATTATTTTTTATCATTTTTTTTAAATATAACCTTTTTAAAAAAAATTTATTTTTTAAATATAACCTTTTTTTCTCCCTTTCTAACAAAGATTTTTTAGACATTTATTTAAATGGAAAATTATATTTTTTTAATAAATAATAAGAGTCATTAACGTTTTTATTTTTAATTACTATTGTAATATTTAATCCTTTAGGTAGTATAGATTTTTTAAAATTAAAAAAATCGTCGAATAAAGTATGATCTTTAATTCCTAAATTATAATTACCATAATAGTCAAATGAATTTTTTGAGAATCCTTCAAATTCATTAAGATTTTTTAAAGAATTTAAAAATTTTTTGTAAAAAAAATACATATTTTTTTTTCTTAAAGTAACTTTTAAACTTATAGGAAATCCCTTTTTAATACCAAATTCAGAAATTGATTTTTTTGCTTTTATTATTAAAGGCTTTTGTTTTGAAATAATTTTTAATTCTTTTATTGAATCATTTAAATAGTCTTTATTAAAAGCTTTATAACCCATAGACATATTAATTACTATTTTTATTAACTTTGGAACTTCCATAACATTGTATTTTTTTTTTATAACAAAATGTTTGCAAACTTCTAAATATTTTTTACTATACGACATTTTTGCACATTGAAAGTATTTTATAAAAATAAGTATTTTTGATTTCTCTTGGAACAATACCAAATACTCTTGTTGATATTAAATCGAAATTGTTATTAAGAATAACAACGGAATTTTTATAAAATTTTAAATAATTACCATTTTTTCTTTTTATACCATAAATAGTATTTATAATCAATGCATTACATACTTGACCTTTTTTAACTTTTCCTTTGCTACTACATTTTTTTATAGCAACTTTTATAAGGTCACCTATATTAGAATACTTTTTTTTATTAAAAAGTATTCTAATACATAATACTTTTTTTGCACCAGAATTATCAGAAACATCAAGAATACTTCCTTGTTTTATCATTTTAAAATTTTTAAAATTTTCCAACTTTTTTTTTTAGAAATTTTTTTATAATAAGTAAATAAAACTTCCATTCCTAATTTCAAATATAAACAATTAAAATGAATTAAATATTTTCTATCTTTATAAAAAAAAGTTTTATATTTTTTTTTATAAATTTTTTTTTTAGAAACAATAGAAACTGTTTTTTTACTACTTAATTTTATTATCTTTCCTCTTAATATCATAATTAAAAATTTTTTATTAAAAAAGTTTTAAATGGAATTTTATTTGAAACAATTCTAAATATTTTCATAAAATTTTTATTATCATAAACATCAAAATCTATTATATTAGTTCCTTTTTTAACCTTATAAACTAATCCTATGACATCACCTTTTCCACTACCCATTCTGACTTCCATTGGTTTTTTAGTAATTGGAACATCAGGAAAAATCCTTATCACTATCTTACCATTATTTCTTATATTTCTTACTAAAACTTTTCTTGCAGATTCTATTTGTTTACTATTAATATTCGAATTTTCTAAAGATATTATGGAATATTTACAATAATAATTTCCTAACACTTTTACATTGTTGTTCCTTGATTTTCTAAACTTATTAAATTTTTTACCATTTAAAAAATTCATTTTAAATAACAATACCAAATTTTTATACCAATAATTCCATATTTTGTTTTAAAAATATGATTTTTATAATTTATTAAATTTTTTATTGTACTAAGAGATATTTTTCCCTCTTTATAAGTTTCAGTTCTAGCTATTTCACTACCATTAATCCTTCCTGAAATTTTAATTTTTATTCCCTTTATATTTTTTTTTAATTTACTTTTTATAAATTTTTTAATAAAAAATTTATAATTCATACAATTTTTTATTTTTCTTTCTAAATTATTAAAAAAATAACTAAAACAAATTTCGTTACTAAAAATTTCTTTTACATTTAAATAAACTTTGCAAAAAAATTTTCTAATTATTATATCTTTTATTTTAGAAATATTAGATCCTTTTCTACCAATTAAATAACCTGGTTTGTAACTGAAAATAGTCAATATAATAGAATTTTTTAAAAATTCAACATAAAAATCTTCATAATTATTAATACCTATATTTTTTTTTAATATTTCAGATATATTTTTATAAATAAATATATAACTAGAATTATTTTTACTATCATTTCTACAAAACCAATTGTTATTTAAAAAAACTCTATAACAATTTGGATTTATTTTATTACCCATTTAAAAAATAAATAAGACATAAAAAAACATTAGATGTTATTCTTTTTAAAAAATCACATTTTCCTTTTGCTCTAGGATAAATTTTTTTATATATTTTTCCTTTTGTAACAAAAATATATTTTATTTTTATAAAATTAATATTATAATTATATTTTTTAGAAAAATTATTCAAATTATTTAAAAATAAATTATACAAATAGCGAAAACTCTTAGATTTATTTTTTTTTAAAGAGTTAAATATCTGAATAATATTTCTTCTTTTAATAAAATTTACAATTTTTTTTAATTTTTTAAAAGAACAGTTTATGTTATTAATACTATTTTTTTCTTCTATCATTTTTATTAAATTTAATATTTTTTGGATGACCTTTAAAATTTCTAGTAAAAGAAAATTCTCCTAATTTATGACCTATCATATCTTTATTAATTAAAACAGGCAAATGTTTTTTTCCATTATGAACAAATATAGTTAAACCTACAAATCTAGGTATTATATAAGAACTTCTTGACCATGTTTTTATTAAATTAATTTTTCCTGAATAAAAATTATTAACTTTTTTTAAAAGTTTATAATTACAATAATATAATTTTTTTTTGATCATTTTTTTGAAGTTTTAAATCCTTTAGTCAATTTTCCTTTGTAACTCACAGGATGTCTTTTTGATGTTGTTTTACCTTCTCCTCCACCATGAGGATGATCTACTGGGTTCATAGCTACACCTCTTACTGTAGGTCTAATTCCCTTTCTAATTTTAATTCCAGCTTTTCCTATTTTTACTTGATAATAATTACAATTGTCTACTACACCTATTACTGCTTTGCAAAAATTATTTATATTTTTAAATTTTCCATTTCTAAACTTTACTTTTGTAAATTTTCTGTCTTTAGAATAAATAATAGCATAGTTACCAGCTGTTCTTACAATTTTTGCACCTTTATCTGGTATATTTTCTATACAACATATTTTAAAACCTATTGGTATATTTTTTATAATCATACAATTACCTATTTTTGGCTTACAAAAATCAGCATTTATTATTTTTTCTCCTATTTTTAAACCTTCCAAATGTATTATATATTTGTAATCACCATCAGAATAAGATACTAAAGATATATTACAATTTCTATAAGGGTCGTATTCTATACTTTTTATTATTCCTTTTATAAATTTTTTATTTCTTAAAAAATCTATAACTCTATATTTTTTTTTTTCTCCTTTAGCTCTGTGTCTAACGGTTATTTTTCCTTGGTTATTTCTTCCAGGAGATTTTTTTATTATTAGTTTTAATTTTTTTATATTTCTATGATAAATTGATTTTTTCTCTATACAAACCATTCCTCTTAAACCAGGAGTAATTGGCTTTTTTATTATCATTTTATAACTTAGAAATTATAAATAATTTTTTATTTTTTTTTTTTATTTTTAATAAATTTATTTTATAAATTTTATTAAAAAAAATTTTTCTTAATTTTTTTTTATTATAAGAATTTGGTAAAATAATATTTATTTTACCAAATTTATAGTTATCTATAGTTCTTTTTATAGTTTTATATATCATTAAAATAACTATACAAATATATAAAATTCTTATAATCTATAAGAATTTTATCGTAATTAATTATATAATAAGGATTTAAATAATTTAATTCTAAAAACAAAAAGTTTTTTATGTTCCTTCCAGAAAATAAAAAACTTTTATTAAAACTTCCTATAAACAATATTTTTTTATCTAATATATTTAATTCCTTTATAAATTTTATAAATTTTTTTGTAGAAAATTCAAATATATTTTTTTTA
Organism: Candidatus Vidania fulgoroideorum; assembly: GCF_053760525.1. Lineage (NCBI taxonomy): Bacteria > Pseudomonadati > Pseudomonadota > Betaproteobacteria > Candidatus Vidania > Candidatus Vidania fulgoroideorum. Next base: position 111,854 of record NZ_CM132394.1, on the reverse strand, counting down.
AAAAAAAATATTTTTTTTTTTAAAAAAAATAAAAACGAATTTTTATAACAATATTTAAAAAATTTTTTATTAATTTTTTTTTTATAATTATCCTTATTTGTATTAGGAAAAGCCCTACCTCCACCTCTCCAAATAGGAGAAGATTTACTTCCTGATCTTGCTTTTCCTGTTCCTTTTTGATTCCATGGTTTTTTACCAGAATAACTAACTTTAGACCTATTTTTTTGAGAACTTATATTTAATCTTAAGTTACTTAAATACATATTTGTATAATTTTTAATATTTTTCAAATCTAAATTTTTTATTATTCTAAAATATATCATAAGAAAAAATTCTTTGATTATAACTTCCAGGAAATGATCCTTTTAAGAAAATTTTATTGCTATCAAAATAAATAATTTTTATATTATTTATTTTTATATTATTACCACCCAATCTTCCTGGCATTTTTTTTCCCTTTATTACTCTACCTGGATCTTGGCACATACCTATTGAACCTTGTTTTCTATGAGCTTTTGAATTTCCGTGAGTTGCATAATTAGAAGAAAAACCATATCTTTTAATTGTTCCGCTAAAACCTTTTCCTTTAGATTTAAAATGAAAACTATAATTTTTATTTAAATTTATTAAATTAAATGAAATATTTTTATGTTCTAGTATAGTGATAGGTATAAATTTTCCTTTATAAAAAATGTTAGACATTTTTTTTTTTATAAAAATTGTTTTTTTTTTAAAGTTTGACATAGTTATTATAATATAATATATTATATATATATAAATTGTTTTATACAAATAAAATAAATAATATTTTAATTAAATAATTAAGAGTTTGATCCTGGCTCAGATTAAACGCTGGCGGTATGCTTAACACATGCAAGTTAAACTGCTTATATTAAGTAGTAGCGAACGGGTGAGTAATATATTATTATATACCTATATGACTAACTATAAAACTAAAAAAATTGTTGTAATAGTTGATAAAATTAATTAATAAATTTTAATAAAAGATAAATATATAAATATTTATCACATATAGATTATAAAATATCAGATTAGCTAGTTGTTATTTCAAAAAACTAACAAGGCGATTATCTGTAGTTGTTCTGAGAGGAAGTACAACCACACTGGGACTGAGACAAGGCCCAGACTTCTACGGGAGGCAGCAGTGAGGAATATTGGACAATGAGCGAAAGCTTGATCCAGCAATACCGCGTGTGTGAAGAAGGTATAACTGTAAAACACTTTTATATAGGAATAAGGTTTTTAAAAAAACTTGAATGTACTATATGAATAAGCACCGGCTAACTACGTGCCAGCAGCCGCGGTAATACGTAGGGTGCAAGCGTTAATCGGAATTATTGGGCGTAAAGTGTACGTAGGTTGTTTACTAAGAAAATTGTAAAATAATAAAGCTTAACTTTATTTAGCATTTTTTACTGGTAATCTAGAGTGTAAAAGAGGAGAGTAGAATTCTATGTGTAGCGGTGAAATGCGTAAATATATAGAGGAATACCAAAGGCGAAAGCAACTCTCTTGGTTATAACTGACACTGATGTACTAAAGCGTGGGGAGCAAACAGGATTAGATACCCTGGTAGTCCACGCCCTAAACGATGTCTACTAATTGTCAGATTTTTTTTTTGGTAATAAAGCTAACGCGTTAAGTAGACCGCCTGGGGAGTACGGTCGCAAGATTAAAACTCAAAGGAATTGACGGGGACCCGCACAAGCGGTGGATGATGTGGATTAATTCGATGTAACACGAAGAACCTTACCTACTCTTGACATGTATAGAATTCTTTTGAAAAAAAGAAGTGCCGAAAGGAACTATAACACAGGTGCTGCATGGCTGTCGTCAGCTCGTGTCGTGAGATGTTTGGTTAAGTCCTATAACGAGCGCAACCCTTTTTTTTTGTTGCAACTTTGAGCACTCAAAAAATACTGCCAATGGAAATTGGAGGAAGGAAAGGATGACGTCAAGTCCTCATGGCCCTTATGAGTAGGGCTTCACACGTCATACAATGGTTAGTACAAAAAGATGCAAAACTGTGAAGTATAGCAAATCTATAAAACTAACCTTAGTTCGGATTGCACTTTGAAACTCAAGTGCATGAAGCTGGAATCGCTAGTAATCGTAAATCAGAATGTTACGGTGAATACGTTCTCGGGTCTTGTACACACCGCCCGTCACACCATGGAAGTGTGCTTTGTTGGAAATAATTTTAAATATATTATCAATACAAAGTTCATAACTGGGGTGAAGTCGTAACAAGGTAGCTGTACCGGAAGGTGCGGCTGGATTTATATATAAAACATTTATAAATTAGGTCTATGGCTTAAAGGTAAAGCGTTGCTTTGATAAGGCAAAAATTATTGGTTCAACTCCAATTAGACCTAAAAAAAATTTAAAAATTAATTGGTTTTTTTTTAAGCACTTTTAGTGGATGCCTTGGCAATTATAGGCGATGAAGGACGTTTTAAAAACGAAATATACGGGTAGTCAAAAGCTATGATCCGTATTTGTCCGAATTGGGAAACCACTTGTATCTTTAATAAGAAGCTAACGCAGAGAACTGAAACATCTTAGTAACTGCAGGAAAAGAAAAAATAATTTTATTTCCAAAGTAGTGGCGAGCGAAATGGAAGAAGCCCGTGTAAAATTTTTTAATAAATTCATAAAAATCATTTTGAATAATGAACCTAAGAAGGTAAAAGTCCTGTTTTTTAAGATTTTTTAATAAATTTTACACAATTAGATTAGAACGGAACACGTGAAATTCTGTTTGAATAAAGGAAGACCACTTCCTAAGGCTAAATACTAATAATTGACCGATAGTGAACAAGTACCGTGAGGGAAAGGTGAAAAAGAACCCCTTATGGGGAGTGAAATAGATCCTGAAACTGAAAGTGCACAATCAGTCGAAGTTGTTTAATAAACAATGACGGCGTACCTTTTGTATAATGGGTCAGCGACTTATAATAAACAGCAAGCTTAACTAAAGGTAGGCGCAGAGAAATCGAGTCTTAAAAGGGCGAAAAGTTTTTTATTATAGACCCGAAACCAGACGATCTATCCATGATCAGGGTGAAGTTTTGGTAAAACACAACGGAGGCCCGAACCCACTAACGTTGCAAAGTTAGGGGATGAATTGTGGATAGGAGTGAAAGGCTAATCAAGTTTGGAGATAGCTGGTTCTCTTCGAAAACTATTTAGGTAGTGCCTTAATAAAATTAATTTGGGGGTAGAGCACTATGATGATAGATACTATTTATCGTAAACTACGAATACCAAAATTATTAATATTAAGAGACAGACATTGGGTGATAACATCAAGTGTCGAGAGGGAAACAACCCAGACCACAAGATAAGGTCCTTAAATAATAGCTAAGTGGTAAACGATGTTTTAAAACAAAAACAGTAAGGAGGTAGGATTAGAAGCAGCCACCCTTTAAAGAAAGCGTAAAAGCTCACTTATCTAGTTTTAATGCGCGGAAGATTTACGGGGCTAAGCTATTTACCGATGCTGTGGAATCATAATTGATTGGTAGAAGAGCGTTCTGATTGACAATGAATAAGATATCGTAAGAATCTTTGGAGTATTCAGAAGTGAGAATGCTGACATAAGTAACGTAAAGAAATTAAAAAATTTCTCGCCGTAAACTCAAGGTTTCCTACGGAACGTTAAACGGCGTAGGGTTAATCGGTTCCTAAGGTGAGGCAGAAATGCGTAATCGATGGAAAACAAGTTAATATTCTTGTATCTGAAATAAAAGATATGTAAAGACTGATAGCTATAGTTTTTATGCATGTATTTTAGTTGCATATTGTTATATAGATTTTACGCAGGAAAAACCACGTAATTAAAATCAATTATAATGAAAATGTTTTATTATTCATTTTAAATAAAAGTTGTCACAAGAAAATTTACTAATCTAATTTTATTTTTAGGCCGTACCGTAAACCGACACTGGTGAGTGGGAAGAATATTCTAAGGCGTTGAGAAAACTCAGGAGAAGGAACTCGGCAAAATGATACTGTAACTTCGGGATAAGGTATGCCTAATTTTTAAAAAAAAATTAGGCCTAGATAAAAGACAGCTGCGACTGTTTATTAAAAACACAGCACTCTGCAAACACGCAAGTGGAAGTATAGGGTGTGACGCCTGCCCGGTGCTGGAAGATTACTTTAAGTTTGTGAATGCTTACTTAAAAAGTCCCAGTAAACGGCGGCCGTAACTATAACGGTCCTAAGGTAGCGAAATTCCTTGTCGGGTAAGTTCCGACCCGCACGAATGGCGTAACGATGGCTGTACTGTCTCCTCCTGGGACTCAGTGAAATTGAAATGTTCGTGAAGATGCGAACTACTTGCGGCAAGACGGAAAGACCCCATGAACCTTTACTGTAAATATATATTGTTTAATTTTAAAAAATGTGTAGACTAGGTAGTAGAGATTTATCTCAAAAATTGAAATACTATCCTTTTTTTATAATTAAGCTTATTTAATGTTTTGAATCAAACATAAAAAAAATGTATATCCGGCAGTTTGACTGGGGCGGTCTCCTCCTAAAGAGTAACGGAGGAGCACAAAGGTATGCTAAATACGAACAGAAATCGTATATATAGCGCAATGGCATAAGCATGCTTGACTGTAAGACTAACAAGTCGAACAGGTGCGAAAGCAGGTCATAGTGATCCGGTGGTACTTTGTGGAAAGGCCATCGCTTAACGAATAAAAGGTACTCTGGGGATAACAGGCTAATACCGCCCAAGAGTTCATATCGACGGCGGTGTTTGGCACCTCGATGTCGGCTCATCTCATCCTGGGGCTGAAGAAGGTCCCAAGGGTATGGCTGTTCGCCATTTAAAGAGGTACGTGAGCTGGGTTTAAAACGTCGTGAGACAGTTTGGTCCCTATCTGCCGTGAGCGTAGGAAAAATGAGAAGATCTGTTTTTAGTACGAAAGGACCAAAATAGGTGTACCTATGGTGTACCGGTTGTAAAAAAAATTGCATAGCTGGGTAGCTAAGTACTTAAAGATAACCACTGAAAGCATATAAGTGGGAAGCTTACTTCAAGATAATTTTTCCCTTATTAAAAGGAGGTTCGAGAATAGAACTTTGATAGGTTGGATGTGTAAAAATAGTAATATTTTAGCTTACCAATACTAATAACCTTATTGAAAACCATTAAAAAAATTATAATATTTGACAGCAATGCGTGTAGAAAACACTATTTAACATTCCGAACAATAAAGTTAAAATACAAGGCGCCGAAAATAGTTGATAAAGCTAAAATAGGAAGCTGTCATTTAAATTATTTTTACTTTTAACATATTTAACTGACCAAGTCTATCTTTACTGTTAAAAAGCAATTTATTTTTTTTTTCCATAGAACAAATTTCTTTATTGTATAAACTTTTTTTTATTTTTGTATCTATAAAAAAAATGTTATTATATATTATTGCAACTTTTACATATCCAGTAATATTTTTTGTTATTTCTATTCCTAATTTTTTCCTTATTTTTGATTCATGATTATACCATAATCCTGAATATAGGTTTTCACCTAAGTAATTACCGTTTTCTCTATACATTTTAATAACTTTATAATCTAAGGAACAAGATACCATTCTCTCATATAAACAATGTAAAAAAAACATAGAAGGAGATTCATAAATCCCCCTGCTTTTTATTCCTATTATTCTTTCTTCTATTTGATCAGATATACCTAATTTGTGTTTAGAACATATATTGTTTAATTTTTTGAAAAAAATATAATATTTTTTTATTTTTTTATTATTTAATTTAATTATTTTTCCTTTTTTAAAAGTTATTTTTAAAACAGTTTTTTTTTTTACATTGTTTAACTTTTTACTTAGTATAAAATTATTTTTTGTATAATTATAATTTAAATTTTCTAATTCCATTCCTTCATATGTATTTCCTATTAAATTTGAATCTACTGAATATTTTTTTTTTTTTACTTTCATATATTTATTCATTTCTTCCCTTCCTCCTATTTTATTAATAAATTCTTCATCTAACCAAGGTTTATAAAACCTTATTCTTTTATTTATCCTGTAGCTATATATAAAAAATCTTTGTATATCATTCCCTTTATAAGTACTACCATCACACCATATATTTAATTTTTTTTTCTTCATAGTTTTCGCAATAACAGTTCCTATTATTGATCTTCCTATTGGTGTTATATTAAAATAAATTCCTGCGCCACTATATATGTTAAAAGATCTAGTTCTTAATGCTATTAGTGATTCTTTTGCCATTTCCTCTTTACAATTTAATAATATGAATTTTTTAGATCCAAGTAATAAAGATTTTCTATTTATTTTTTTTATTTCTTTTTTTGTTTTATCACCTAAATCAACAAATAAAGAATAAATTAAACAATTTTTATTCTTTAACCATTTTATAGAAGTACTGGTATCTAAACCTCCCGAATATGCTAAAGCTATTTTTTTATTTGATATATTTTTTATCATTATATAGGGGAAATAGTATAGTGGTAATGCGTTTGGTTTGCACCCAAAAATCGTCGGTTCAATTCCGATTTTCTCCAAAATGATATATAAAAAAAATAAAGTAATATTTAAAAAAATAATAAAAAAAAACTTTAAAAATAAAATAGGAAATTTTATTGATTTTACTTTTGGTAATGGTTGTCACAGTAAAATAATAATAAAAGAAATAAAAAAAGGTTATTTAAACTCTTTTGAAATAAATAAAGAAAATTATAAAAAAAGCAATATAAAAAATATTAACTTTTTTATATTTAACAAATGTTTTACTAATATAAGATATTTAAAAATTAAAAAAGTTAATATTGCTTTAATAGATATAGGTTTTACAGAAAATCAAATATTAAACTTTAATAGTTTTAAAAATGAAAAAGTAATTTTTTATTCAAAAAAAATAGGTTTAAAAAAAAACCCGTTGGACGTAATAAATTTTTATAATTATAAAAATTTATTAGAAATATTTATAAAATTTGATAAAATATTTTTTTGTAAAAAAATTTGTAAAGAAATTTTAAAAGAAAGAAAAAAAAAAATAATATTATACTACAGTCAAATAAAAAATATAGTATTAAAAGTATATAAAAAAAAATACAAAAAAAGCAGAAAAAATATTTTTTCAAAATATTATAACGCAATTATAAATTATTGTTTTGAAACAGAAAAAAAAATAAAAAAATTATTAAATTATATAATAAATATAATAAAAAAAAAAGGAAAAATAATAATAATATCATTCAATTCATTTGAATCAAGAATAATAAAAAATTTTTTTAATAAAAAAAATTTTTTTTCGTTGATTAAAAAAAATAAAAAAATAAATAAAGTAATTAGAATATATGAAAGAAAAAAATAATATTTTTGCTATTATATTGTTTAATAATAAACAATATATAATGAAAAATAGAAAAGTAAATATAAAAAGTGAATTAATAAAAAAAAAAAAAATAATAGTTAATAAAATATTGTTAATAAAAATAAATAATAAAATTTATATTGCAAAACCATTTATAAAAAATTTATTGTTTGATTTTTATTTTTTAAAAAATAAAATAATAAAAAATAAAATAATAAAATTCAAAAGAAGAAAAAGATATAAATTAATAAAGTCTCATAAAAAATTCAATTATATTTTTTTATTAAATAAAATAAAATGGCTAAAAAAAAAGCAGTAGGATCTTTAAAAAATGGTAGGGATTCTACTTCAAAAAGATTAGGTATTAAAAAATACGGAGGTAATTATGTTAAATCAGGTCAAATAATAATTAGACAAAGAGGAACTAAATTTTTTTCAGGTTGCAATACATCAATGGGAAAAGATCATACTATATATTCGAAAATTGAAGGAATAGTTTTTTTTAATAAAAAAAAAAAAACTATTAATGTTTTTTAAAAATTTCTATTATATAATTTATAGATATTATATACGAATACAAACCAAATCCACTTATAAAACAAGTAGAATTACTGCTTATTATCGAATTTTTTCTAAACTTTTCTCTTTTAAATATATTAGAAATATGTAATTCTATGTAAGGTATTTTAACAGCGAGTAATGAATCTAATATAGCAACACTTGTATATGAAAAACCTCCTAAATTTATTATAAAATAATCAATGTTATTTTTAGATTTTTGAATTTCTTTTATTATTTTACTTTCTGAATTACTTTGAAAATAATAAACATTTTTATATTTATTATTTATTGTTTTTTTTATTACATTTATACTTTTATTGCCATATATTTTTTTTTCTCTTGTACCTATAAGATTTATATTTGGTCCGTTTATAATTTTTATTTTCATGTATATTTTAATAATAGGAAATAACGTTAAAAAATCATTTTCACCTATAATTTATAACAATTTTTATAAAAAATGTAATATAAAATACTTTAAATTATCAATAAAAAAAAAATTTATTTTTAATGGTTTAATAAATTTTTTTAGTTATAAAAAAAAACTTTTTTTTAATTTAACCATACCTTATAAAGAAATAACTAGTAAATTTTCAAACTTTTGTTCAAATAGAGTTTTAAAAATTAATGCAAATAATATTTTTGTAAAGTATAAAAATACTATTTTTTCTTATACAACTGATGGTTTAGGTTTTTTCTTAAGTCTAAAAAAAAACATATTATTAAAAAAGAAAAATATATTAATTTTAGGAGCTGGAGGTTCTTGTAAAAGCATAATGGATTATATTAAAAATAAATATAAATATATTTATATTTTTAATAGAGGATATAAAAATATAAATATATTTAACAGGTTGTTTTTAAAAAAATTTAAAAAAATAAGTTACGAAAATTTAAAAAATTTTAAAAATTTTTTGATTATCAACACAATACCATACTATCCTTTTTTGTTTAATTATTACAATTTATTAAATAAAAAAAATTTTTTTTATTTAATAAATTATAGAATTAAAAATATTCTATTTGATGGTTCAAATATGCTTTTTGAACAAGCTATAGAAAATATTAAAATATTTAAAAATGAAAATGAAAGAAAAAAAATTGAAAAAAAATTCATTAAAATATCATAAATTTCCATTACCTGGAAAATTATCAATAAAATGTACAAAAAAATTGAAAAACAAAAAAGAATTATCTTACGCTTATTCACCAGGAGTAGCTTATGTTTGTAAAGAAATATTCAAAAAAAAAAAAAAAATTTATGATTACACTTCAAAAGGTAATTTAGTTGCTGTAATAACTAACGGAACAGCAGTTTTAGGTTTAGGAGATATAGGTGTTGAAGCTTCAAAACCAGTAATGGAGGGAAAAAGTGTATTATTTAAAAGATTTGCAGGTATAAATTCAATTGATTTAGAAATTAATGAAAAAAATCCTAAAAAATTAGTAAAGATTATTAAATCATTAGAAACAACTTTTGGAGGAATAAATTTAGAAGATATAAAATCCCCTGAATGTTTTTATATTGAGAAGGAATGTAAAAAAAATATGAAAATACCAGTATTTCACGATGATCAACACGGTACTGCTATAGTTGTTTTGGCTGCTTTAAATAATTCCTTAAAAATAGTAAAAAAAAAAATAGAAAAAATAAAAGTTGTTGTTATGGGTGCTGGAGCTGCGGCTTTATCTTGTATAAAATTACTAATAAAAAAAGGATTAAAAAAAAAAAATATATATGTTTTTGATATATATGGACTAATATATAAAAACAGAAAAAATTTAAATAATTATAATAAAATATATGCAAGAAAAAAATTTATTTGTAAAAAAAAAATTTTTAAAAAATGTGATTTTTTACTTGGTCTTTCTTCAGGAAATATAATAAGAAGTCGTCTAATTTCTTATATGAAAAAAAATCCTATAATATTTGCTTTAGCAAATCCAATACCTGAAATTATGCCTGAAAAAATAATTAATGTAAGGAAAGATTGTATAATAGCTACAGGTAGATCTGATTATAAAAATCAAGTAAATAATTTAATATGTTTTCCATACATTTTTAGAGCTGCTTTAGATTTAAAAATAAAAATAAATAGTAAAATGAAAATAATAGCATCAAAATATATTTCTAAATTAGCTAGAAAAGATGGCTTAAATAAAAATAAAATAATACCTAGTATTTTTGATAAAAGATTAATTAAATATGTTCCTTATAAAATTGTAAAATATTTTAATAAAAAACGTTCTTTAGGTATTGATATAAAAAAATACAAATCATTTTTAAAAAATTTATAAAAATGATTAAAACTCTTTTATCTGGTTATACAGGAAAAATTGGAAAAAAAATTAAAAAAATAAAAAGCAAAAAATTTCTTATAAAATATTTTATAAGAAAAAATTCAAAAAATTTTTGTAAAAAAATAAAAAATTGTGAAATTGTAATAGATTTTAGCGTTCCATTAAACACATTAAAAATTTTGTATTATTGTTTAAAATTTAAAAAAAAAATAATAATAGGAACAACTGGTTTTAATAAAAAAGAAAAAAAATTATTAAAAAATTCTTCTAAATATATTCCTATATTCTTTGACTATAACTTTAACAAAAATTTTCACATTTATTTATTAATATTAAAATTTTCAAGTTTTTTTTTTAAAAAAAAAAATTCTTTATTAATAGAAACTCATAATTATAAAAAAAAAGATAAACCTTCAGGATCATATTATAAAATATGCAAATTTCTTAATTTAAAATTTCCTTTTATTTCAAAAAGAATAGGAGATGAAAAAGGTACTCATGAATTACTTTTTTATGATAAATATAATTTGATAAGTATAAAACATAAAATTTTTTCTAGAAATTCTATATTGTTAAAATTAGAATATATAATAACATTCTTATTTTATAAAAAAATAGGTTTATACAATATGGATAATATATGATAAATAAATATAATTTTTTTCTTTTAAAAAAAAAAGTTTATAAATTACTTATTAGAACACAAAAATTATATTTTAAAAAAAATAGAAAAAAAATTTATTTTATATCTATGTTTCCTTACCCATCAGGTTTACTTCATTTGGGTCATTTTAGAAATTATATAATAAACGATATGTTATGTAGATATAATTTAATAAAAGGTTATAAATCTTTCATGTACTTTGCTTGGGATTCATTTGGATTACCTGCTGAAAATAAATCAATAGAAAAAAAAATAAAACCAAAAAATTGGGTAGAAAGTAATATAATAGAAATGAAAGAACAAATAAAAGATATGCTATTAATAATAAATTGGAAATATGAGTTTAAAACTTCAGATGTAAATTATTATAAGTACAATCAACTTTTATTTAAAAACCTTTTTAAAAAAAAATATATATATAGAAGAAAAAGTTGGGTTAACTGGGATAAAATAGACAAAACAATACTAGCAGATGAACAAGTAATAGATGGTAAAGGTTGGAGGTCAGGTTCAAAAATTTCAAAAAAACTTATGTATTGCTATTATTTTTCAACAAAAAAGATATTTAAAAGATTATTAAATTATGATTACAAAAATTGGCCAAAAAAAATTATTAAATTGCAAAAAAATTGGATAGGAAAAAACAAATTTTATTTATTCAAATTTGTTTTTAATAATAAAAATTTTATTTTTTATACAAAATATATAAAAAATTTATTTTTTGGAAATGCTCTATTGGTTTCTTATGAAAATTTAAAATTTTTAAAAAACATAATAGAAAAAGATATTGATATATATAAGAAAATTAAAAAATTTGTTAATTCAAAAAAAATATATTATGATACAGGTTTATATGGTTATTTTTTTTTTATAAAAAAAATAAAATATAAAATAATATTAACTAAAGAATATTATTCTAGATATATAATTCTAAAAAATCTTTACAAATTTAAGATTAAAAATTATTTGTTGAAAGTATACTTCAGAATTTTTTTAAAATTTAAATATTTTAAAAAGTTTTTATATTATATTAATAAAAATATATTTTTTAAAAAAAAATATATTTTTAAATTAAAAGATTGGTCATTATCAAGACAAAGATACTGGGGAACACCTATTCCTATAAATAAATGTAAAAGTTGTGGTTATATAATTAAATTTATACCAATAAAAATAGAAAAATTAAATAAAATTAATTTATGTTATATATGTAATAAAAAATCAATTTTTGAAAAAGAAACATTAGATACTTTTTTTGATTCTTCTTGGTATTTTATAAAATACTTTGTAAAAAAACCTTTTAAAAAAAAATTTTTTTTAAAAGAAATAAAAAATTACATAGGAGGTGAAGAGCATTCAATACTTCATTTGCTATATGTAATATTCATATTCATATTTTTAAAAAAAATAAATATTTGCAATTTGGAAAATCCTTTTAAAACTATTACAAATCATGGTATTTTATTGAATTATTCTTATTATTCAATAATAAAAAAAAAATACATTTCTTACGAAAAAATAAACAATTTCAATGGTAAATTAATAATAAAACTAGAAAAAATGTCCAAATCTAAAAAAAATGGAATAAATCCTAATATATTAATTAAAAAGTATGGTATTGATTGTTTAAGAATGTACATTTTTTTCGCTTGCGACATAAAAGATAAAATAAATTTTAATGAAAAAAATATTTTAGGAATTAAAAGATTTATAAAAAAGATTTGGTTATTCTATATAAAACTAAATTTTAAAAGATATAATAAAAATTTTAAAAACTATTTAGATAATGAAGAAAAATACAAATTTAAAAAAATAATAAATAATATAATAATTAATTATAAAAAAATTAAAATTAATGTAGTAATATCTAATTTAATGATTTTTTTAAAAAATTTAAAAAAAATTCTAAAAATTAAAAAAAAAATAGATTTTTTTATGCTTGATTTGTTATCTAAATTTATTTCTTTTCTACACCCAATATGCCCTTTATTAAGTTATTTTTTATGGATGTCTACTGGTATTAAAGAATTAAAAGGAGAAATATATGATTTTAATAGTTTTATAAAATACAAAATAAAATTAAAAGAAAATATTATTATATATATAAATAACAAATATTTTAAAAAAATTCATATTAAAAATAAAAAAATAAAAAAATTCATTGAAAAAAACTTTAATTTAAAAATTTTTAAAATAATAATTAATAAAAATATATGCAACATTTTAACAAAAAATATAAAAAGGTAATAAATTATTTTATATTTAAAAAAAAATTTTTAGAATTACCTTATAAATTATATTTTTTATATGGAGTTAAAAATATAATTTATAAATTTAATAAAAAATTAAAAAATTTTTTTTTTTATTATTTAAAAAAAAAATTTTTAAAATATAATTTTTTAAATAAAAAAAAAATTATATTTGTAACAAAAAAAAAATTAAATTGTAAAAATAAATATAATATATTATTAAAAAATAAAAAAACAAAGAAAAAAATATTAAAATTTGTTTTTTTATATAATGCTTATTTTAATAATATTAAATATAGTTTAAAAAAAATAAAAAAAAATAAATTTTTATTTAGCGACATTATATATTTAATGGATATTAAAAATTTATATTATTATTTAAAATTAAATATTAAAAATAGTTATTACTATAATAAAAATATATTAATTAATATGTATGAAATACTTTTATTAAAAAATAAAAGTATTTCATACATATTAATTAATTACTTAATAAAAAATGAAAAAAATTGTCATTTCCCTTTCGGGTGGTATTGATTCTAGTTTCACTGCTTTTATATTAAAAAAACTAAAATATAATATATATTGTTTTTATTTAGAAAATAATATAAAAAATGAAGAAAATAATTGTCAATCAGAAGAAGATATATTTTATTGTTATAAAATAACAACAATGTTAAGATCTAAACTAAAAGTAATAAACTCAAGTAATATATTTTATAAAAAAGTTTTTTTAAATTTAATAAAAATGTATAAAAAAGGATATTCTTATAATCCAGACATTAATTGTAATTATTTTATAAAATTTGATTATTTAATTAAAAAAATAAAATTAAAATTTTATAAATTAGCATTTGGTCATTATGCAATAAGTGATGGAAAAAATTTGTCATTATCAAATGATGAAAATAAAGATCAAACTTATTTTTTATATAAAATATTAAAATTAGAAACATTTAACAAATTTCTTTTTCCATTGGGAAAATGGAAAAAGAAATTTGTTAAATATGTTTCTAATTTTTTATTATTTCCAAATATAAACAGAAAAAGCTCGAAAGGAATTTGTTTTATAAATAATAAAAATTTTGGAAATTTTATAAAAAATTTTATTAAATCAAAAGGAATAATTTTTATAAATGAAAAACCTACAAATATTATTTATAAAAATATATATTATTTATCTTTATGTCAAAGATTAAAAAAAAATTCATTAAATAAAAAATATTATGTTTATAAAAAAAAAAACAAAAATATATATATAACTACTAAAAATAATTTATTATTAAAAAATAGAATTTATAGATTAAAAAAATTTTTTTTAAAAAAAAAATATATAAAAGTTTTTTGCAAAATTAATTCATGTTCAAAATTTAAATTATGTTATTTAATAAAAAAAAAAACATATCTAAATGTAATATTTTTATATCCAATTAATAAAATAATTAGAGGTCAACATTTAGTTTTTTATAAAAAAAAAATTTGTATAGGTGGTGGTGAAATAATTTAGATAAAAATTTTGTAAGTTTTTTTTTCATAATTTTTAATAATTTTTTCAGTTGTTTTCCAATCTATACAAGGATCAGTTATGCTTATCTCGTCACTTATATTTTTATTTATTTTTTGAAAACCTTTTAATACATGTGATTCTATCATTATTCCTACTACTCTTTTATAATAAGGAATAATATTTTTTAATATATAATTAGAATTATATATTTGTTTATTAAATTTTTTATTACTATTACCATGATTCAAATCTATTATAATTCCTGTTTTAATTTTTTTATATATTAATTTTCTTATATATTTTTTTATATAATTTTCTTTGTAGTTAGGTTTTTTACCTCCTCTAATTATTAAAAAACAATTTTTATTTCCTTTTGATATTTTCCATAATATTTTTTTTTTATTATTTATACTATATATACTAGGATATTTAGAAGAAATTATTGAATTTATAGCGCTTTCAACATCTCCATTTGTACTATTTTTAAAACCAACTGGATTTTTCAAAGAAGAAGATATTTCTCTATAAATTTGGCACTCATTATTTCTTGCTCCTATTGTAACTATATCTATATATTTTTTTGTATATCCAAATAAATTTGTATTTAATATTTCACATACGGTTTTAATTTTTTTTTTTTTTGCATTTTTAAAAATTTTTAAACATTTTTTTATTCCTTTTTTTATTTTAAAACTATTATTTATATCAGGATCGTATATTATTCCTTTCCATCCTATTATTGTTCTAGGTTTTTCTATATATATTCTCATAAATATTTTTATATTTCTCAATTTTTTTTTAATATTTATTATTTTTTTTGAATATAATTTGTATGATCTATAACTATGTATTGAACAAGGTCCTGAAATTATTATTTTTTTATATGATTTTCCTCTTATAATATTATTTATCATACTTGTAACTTATAAAATAATTTGTTATCATATAACATCATAATGATTTCTAAAAAAAAATATATTGAGAAAGTAAAAGAAAACATTTTATTAAAAATTGGTATATTAGAAAAAATTGAGAAAAAAAATTTGGAAATAGAAAGAAATAAATATATGATTTTAAAAAATAATGATGATGAAAAATTTAAAATTTTTAAATCAATTATACCTGTGTTAGATAGTTTAGAAATTTCTATATTAAAGTGTAATGATAAATCTTTAAAAGAAGGATTACAAATAACTTTAAATATTTTAATTGGTATACTAAGAAAAAATAATATAGTTAATATAAATACTGTTAAGAATTCTTTATATAATCCTCATTACCACGAAGCAATTGTTAGAGTTAAAAGTTACGGTAAAAAAAACACTATATATAATATCCTTCAAAAAGGTTACATTTACTTAAATAAGGTTTTAAGACCTACAATAGTATGTATTACTTTTTAAAATGAAAAAAATAATAGGAATAGATTTAGGTACAACTAATTCTTGTGTAGCAATAATGGAAGAAAACAATCCAAAAGTTATAGAAAACCAAGAAGGTTATAGAACAACACCTTCAATTGTTTCTTATTCTAATGAAGAAGGAATAACTGTAGGTGTTCCTGCTAAAAGACAAATAATAAATAATCCAAAAAATACTTTTTATTCTATAAAAAGATTTATTGGAAGAAAGTATTCAGAGATAAATTTTAAAAAAGAAAAATATCCCTTTAAAATAAAAAAAGGAAAAAATGATGAAATATTAATAAAAGTTTTAAAAAAATATTTATCACCTCAACAAATTTCAGCAGAAATATTAATAAAAATGAAAAAGACTGCTGAAGATTATTTGGGTGAAAAAGTAAATGATGCTGTAATAACAGTACCTGCCTATTTTAATGATTCTCAAAGACAAGCAACAAAAGATGCAGGAACTATAGCTGGTTTAAATGTATGTAGAATTATAAATGAACCAACAGCTGCTGCTTTAGCTTATGGTATAGATAAAAATTATTCTGATGATAAAAAAATTGTTGTATATGATTTAGGTGGGGGTACATTTGATGTTTCTATAATAGAAATAGCAAATGTTGATGGTGAAAAACAATTTGAAGTATTATCTACAAACGGAAATACATTTTTAGGAGGTGAAGATTTTGATAATAAAATTGTTAATTATATAATTGATGAATACAAAAAAATATCATCAATAGATTTATCTAAAGACCCTTTATCTATACAAAGATTAAAAGAAGCTTCAGAAAAAGCAAAAATAGAATTGAGCAGTTTAAAAGAAACAGAAATTAATCTACCATTTATAGTAACAGAACCATTACCTAAGCATTTAAATCTTAAAATTACTCAAGCTAAACTTAATAATTTAGTTATAGAATTAATTAAAGAAACTATAAATCCTTGTAAACAAGCTCTTTTAGATGCAAAACTTAGCATAAACGATATAGATGAAGTTATCTTAGTAGGAGGAATGACAAGAATGCCTTTAGTACAAAAAGAAGTAGAAAATTTTTTCAATAAAAAACCTAAAAAAAGCTTAAACCCTGATGAAGCTGTTGCAATAGGAGCATCAATACAAGGTCAAATATTATCAGGATCTAGAAAAGATTTATTATTATTGGATGTAACACCTTTATCTTTAGGCATCGAAACTTTGGGAGGAATTATGTCTAAAATGATTAATAAAAATACTACTATACCTACAAAGTATTCTCAAGTTTTTTCTACTGCAGAAGATAATCAAAATGCCGTAACTATAAAGGTATATCAAGGTGAAAGAGAACTAGCTATGTATAATAAATTATTAGGAGAATTTAATTTAGAAGGTATTTCTCCAGCTCCAAAAGGAGAACCTCAAATAGAAGTAACTTTTGATATAGACGCTAATGGTATATTGAAAGTTAGTGCTAAAGATAAAAAAACTGGAATTGAAAATAAAGTTACTATAAAATCTAATTCTGGCTTAACTAAAGAAGAAATAGAAGATATGATAAATGAGGCTAAAATAAATGAAGAAAAAGATAAAAAAAATTTAGAAATAATAGAGCAAAAAAATATTGCTGAAAACCTAATATCCGATTCTAAAAAAATATTAGAAAAAATAGATAAAAATGAAGAAAAAGAAATTTTAGAATCTAAAATAAAAAACTTAGAAGAAGTTATTTTAAAAAACAATTTGGAAGAAATAAAAGAAAATATAAAAGATTTAAATTTGTTTATTTCTAATTATAAAAAATAATGAAAGATTACTATAAAATTCTTGGTGTTGATAAAAATTCAACTCAAGAAGAAATTAAAAAAGCATACAGAAGGTTAGCAATGAAATATCACCCGGATAAAAATCCGGGTGATAAAAAAAGTGAAGAAAAATTTAAAGAAATAAAAGAAGCTTATGAAATTTTAAGCAATAAAAACAATAATTTCTCAGATAATAATTTTGAAGAAGAATCTTATGAAAAAGATGAAAACTTTGGTGATATTTTTGGTGATTTTTTTGAGAGTGAAGATGAAAGTTATTATGAAAAAAAAAAAACTATAGAATTAAGAATAGATTTAATGGATTCTGCTAAAGGAAAGAAAATAATAAAAAATTTTTATTATTACGATTTTTGTAATAAATGTAAAGGGAAAAAATATATAAATGGTAAATATTCAAGTTGTTTATTTTGTAATGGAAAAGGATATGTAATAAATAATGATATATTTATTACAATAAAACAATCATGTAACTATTGCAATGGATCGGGAATGGGTTATTTAACATTATGTAATGTTTGTAAAGGAACAGGAAAAATAAAAAAAAATAAAAAAGTTTTAATTAAAATACCTAAAGGTGTTGTTAACGGTTATGAAATACCAATAAAAGATTTTAAATGTTTAGAAAATGTAGATAAAAATATTTTTAGTATTATTTATATAAAATTATTATTTAAAAAAAATAAAAAATTTTCAATAGATTCAAATAACAACATATATTTTAATTTAAATATTTTTTTTTGTGATGCTTTACTGGGTTGTGAAAAAATAGTGGAAAATTTTGATAATACTTTTTTAAATGTTAAAATAAAATCTTGTACTAAAGAAGGAGATGTTAAAATCTTTAAAGGAAAGGGAATATACAATAAAATATCAAGAAAAAATTCAGATTTAATTGTAAAAATTAATATAGTTTACCCTGACAAATTAGAAAAAAAACAAAAAAAATTATTAAGTGATTTGAATATGCTTTTTAATAAAAAATATTGAAATTTTTTTATATATTCTTTTCAATAAATTTTTTTTAGGATTAATTAATGTTACTTTTTCTGAAAAATTTATCATAGGTAAATCATTTATTGAATCTGTATAAAAATGTATCATATAGTCTTTATAATTCTTTTTTGCTATCCATTTTGACAAATTTATTACTTTATGTATTTTATAATTTTTTATTATTTTTTTTTTTTTAAACTTAGTGCAAAACATTTTTTTAACTTTAAGTATCTTTCTTATTTCATTAGAAATCAAATAATTACTTGCTGTTGATATTATAGGATTATCTTTACTTTTTATTATTTTGAATACTCTTTTATAAATTCTTTTTTTTATAAAAGAGTTAACGTATTTTTTAACATGTTTTTTTATATTTTTTATATTATTATTCAATTTGTTAAAAAAAATTATATATTTTTTAAAATTTAAAGAAGATTCTTCATAATTACAATAAAATTTTTTAGCTTCTTTATATTTTTTTTTACATATCATTTTATTTTTTTTTAGATATCTAACCCAATTGTACTCAGTATCAATTGAAGTTATAGTTTTATCTAAATCAAATACATATATTTTTTTAGTCATTTTTTTCTTGATTTATTAATTATTTTTCTCCCCCATTTAGTTTTCATTCTTTTTCTAAAACCTTGTTTTCTATTTTTTTTTATTTTTGAAGGTTGAAAAGATCTCTTCATATGAAGTTAAAAAATAAATACCTAATTATATTTTTGATTAAAATAAAAGAAATATATGAAAAAAATAATCCTTTAATATCAATATGTTTCAAAGATAAAAATTTGTTTATTAACTATACTAGTAATATTACTAGTATAGTTAGTATTAATAAAGTAAAAGAAATTTATAATAATGAATTTCTTTTAGATTATAAAAAAATTTTTAATTTATCAAAAAACTTTAAAAAAGATGATTTATTAGATATTTTTGAAATTAATAATAAAATACATATTAAATGCAATAGTTTTCATTATATTTCAATTAAAAAATATAATGAAAACTATAAACATAAAAAAATGTATTTCCCTAATGATATTAAAGATTCTATAATTTTAAAAAAATGTTTTTTTTTAAGCGCTCTAAAATATAACTTACACAACATTAAAAAATTTAATAACGAGGAAACAGGGCTGAACATTATAATAAGTAGAAAAAAAATAAGTTTATTTTCGACTGATGGTTTTACTATGTCTTTGTACAATTACAAATCAAATAATATCTATGAAATTGAATTTAATATATCAAAAAAAATAGTTAAAACACTAATAAATTTATTAAAATATTCAAAAAATGATAATTTTAAAGTAAAATTTATTAATAAATATATATGTTTTGTTGTTGATAATTTTGTAATTAAATCAAAAGAAAATAAAAAAATTAATATAAATAAAAAAATATTTGATTATTCAAAATTTTACAAAGTTAAAATATTATTAAATGATTTTAAAAATATAATCAAAATTTTTAATTGTATTTCAGAAAATAAAAACATAGATATATTAATAAAAGATAAATATATATTTTTTGAATCAATAAATAATATAAATGATAATATAAAAAATAAATTAAAAGTTAAAAATGTAAAAAAAAAAATAAAAATTAGATTAAATATTAAATATATAATGGAATTTTTAAATTTAGGTGTTAAAAAAAAGTACTTTTATTTTTATTACAAAAAAAAAAATTATAAAATTTTTTTTTGTTTTAAAAAAATTAATTACAAAAAACTCATAATGCCTATACAATATTAATTATAACTATTTTTTTTTTAATATCAATATATTTTACAAAACCGTAATTCAAGGAATTAATACTATAAGCAAATATACCTAAAGGTAATTTATATGTAAATAAATTACCTTTTTTTTTTATTATTTTTAAATTAAATACTTTGCTTCCTAATATATAATTTTTTGAAAAAATTAACCATGGATTATATATTTTTTTTTTAAAACAAAGTTCTATTTTTTTTAAACTATTATTATATTTTTTTATATAATAATAGTTTTTTTTTTTGAAATTATTTAACCAAGAAATTTCTTTTTTCTTTATAAAAGTTAAATTTTTACCCTTTATCATATAATAAAAATTTTTAAGATCTTCATTAAAATATTTAAACTTGTAAAAAATATTTGTTTCTTCTACCAATGGGTATAAATAAATATTATTATTTTTAAATTTTTTAAAAACAAATTTTAAATTTTTATTTAAAAATATATTTATAACAATTTTGTTTTTTTTTCTAAAAAATTTTTCATATATTTTACATTTTACACCTTCTATCATAACTATTATTGTATCTTTATATAACTTTATTTCTCCTTTTAATACTTTATTTTTTTTAAATATAAACGTTTTTTTATTTATAATACTTTTAAAAACTTTAAGGACTACATTTCTTTTTTTTACATTAATTCTTTTTATTTTAAATAACATATTATCTCCCAATTTATATTTACCTAATAATTCATTCTTAGGTAAAAAAAATTTTAATTTTTTGTATATAACTATAAAACCATTTCTTATTTTATTATATAATTTAGCAATTATAATTTTTTTTTTTTTATAATAATTTAACAATTTTAAATAAATTCTTTCCAAAATAGCTTCTCTTATAGAAAATTTGTATATTCCTTTTTTATTTAAACCAATTATTTTCAAATAAATTTTTCTATTTTTTTTTACTTTTATGAACGATTCTAAAAATAATTTCTTTTTTAAATATAAATACTCTCTTAGAATTGTTTTTATTCTAATTAAATTATTATTATAGCCTTTTATTTTACCTTTTATAATTTTATTGATCATAAAAAATAGGAAAAGTTTTTTTTACAGAATTAGGTTTTTGAATATAACAATTTTTTTTTATTGAATAAGAGTTTAAAGACATAGAGATTCTATGATCATTATAACTATCAAATATTATTTTTTTTCTATTTTTTTTAAAAATTGTATAAATCCAGTTTTTACCATAATAAACATTATTTCCTTTTTTTTTTATTTCTTTAGATATTGCTTTTATTCTGTTACATTCTTTAAATTTCCAATTATAAATATTATATATAAAAATTTTATTTAATTTACAAGAACAAAGAATAGGTAAACAAATAGAAAAATCTATAATTTTTATACAGTTTATCTTAATAAACTTATAAATTTTTTCATAACAAACAGATTTAATAAAATTATTTTTATAAATATAAATACCTATTTTTTTTAAAACATTTATTAAACAAGATTCATTTATAATTTTTTTGTATAAAAAATTTCTTATTGTTATTTTTTTTTTTAAAAAATAACAATCCAAAAAATAATATGATGATGATATAATATCATTATATATTAAAAATTCATTTTTTTTAAAATTTTTGTAATTGTTAAATTTAATTATATTTTTTTTTATTATTAAAAATTTCAAATTTATTTCTTTTAACAATTCTAAAGTTAATATTATATAGTTAAAAGAAATTGATTTTTTTATAATTAAAAAAAATTTTTTTTTGTAAAAACATGAAGTGAGTAAAATAGATGTTATATATTGGCTTGATTTTTTTTCTTTTATAAATAAATAATGTCTTTTAAATTCAGAATAACCTTTTTTTATTCTTATTGGCAAATAAAAATTTTTTTTTAAGAAATTTATTCTCTTAAAAACTTTAATAAAAAAATATAATGATTTTATTAATCCTTTTAAAGGTCTTTTTTTCATATTTTTATTACCATCAATTATAACATCCTTATAACATTTATAAATAAATAAAGATATTATAGGTCTTAAAACAGTTCCTGCATTTTCAATATTTATGTATTTTCCTTTCAATTTTTTAAAAAATTTTATTCTTAATTTATTTTTTAAAAAATTTTTTTTATAACCATAAAAAATTAAAACTTTTAACATTTGTTTTGTGTCGTTAGAAATTAATAAATTTTTCAAAAAAATTTTTTTGAAAAAGAAAGAAAAAAATAATATTCTATTAGTAATTGATTTAGAGCCAAAAATTTTTTTTTTTTTATTTTTAAAAATGCATTTTAAAATGTTCAAATTTAAATATTATAAAAGAAAGATATCTTTCTTTTAAAAGATTTTACTTTTAATATCATTAGAAGTCAACAATAAAAATTTTGAAGAAATAAATATATTTGCAACAGATATTGATGTTTTTAAAGCACATTTTACTAATTTAGCAGAATCAACTATACCTTTTTCATAAAATCTACAAAAAATATTATTTATAGGATCATAACCATAGTCTATAGATTCATTTTTTAATATTTTTTTTTTAATATTTTTGTAGCTAAATTTTAGTAAATTTTTTTTATATATTTTTTCAAAAGGTTTTTTTAAACTATAAGATAATATTTTGTAACCTATATTTTTTTTTTTTATATTTCTTTTTAACCAATTAAAAATTTTTAAAAAACACAAACCACCTCCTGGTACTATTCCTTCTTCAATGGATGCTTTTGTAGAGTTAAGAGAATCTTCAAATCTATACTTTCTTTCTATCATTTCAGTTTCTGTTTTTCCACCAACATTTATGGTAGCAACACCACCTAATAATCTTGATACTCTTTCTTTAATATTAACTATATCATAATCATTATCTAAACTTTTTATTTCTTTAAAAATATTTTTTGCTCTTTTTTTTATAAAATTTTTATTTTTTTTTAATGAATTTATTATTGTTTTGTTATAACTAATTAAAGCTTTTTTTATAACACCCATTTTTTTTAAGTCATTAAAACTAAAAAATTTTTTTTTTGTAAAAATTTTTGAATTAGAATAAATACAAATGTCATTTAAAAATTCAATCTTTCTAATACCTTTATAAGGTATTTTTACAACAATAATGTTTATTGAATTTCTTATATTATTAATTATTATATTATTTGATACTTCTTTGCTAATTCCATCAGTTAATATTAATAAAGATTTATTATTTTTATAAATATATTCCATAATATTTAATATTTTTTTTGTCTTTTTTATTTTTCCTAAATAAATTAATAAAATAGGTTTTATCATTAATATATCTTTGTTTAAATATTCATTTTTAAAATACTTATCTATAAAACCTTCTTCAAAAATTAATCCTTTTTCGATTATTACTTTATCTTTGTTAAAATTACTTTCTTCAATATTTACATTATTATTACCTATATTTTTAATTGTTTTATAAATAATTGATGATATAGTTTTATCATTATTAGAAGAAGTAAAAGCTACTTTTTTAATATAAGAATTTTTTTTTATTTTTAAACTGATTTTGTTAATTTTTTTAATTATTATTTCTGCTATTTCTTTTATTTGATTTTTTATTTTTAAAAAATTATTTTTTTTATTTATATATTTTATATAACTTTTTATTATATTATATGTTAATATAATAGAGGTAGTAGTGCCGTCCCCTACTTCTTCATTAATTTTTTTTGATGAACATTTTATTATATCAGAACCAATATTCATTAGTTTATTTTTAAAATTAACTTCTCTACATATTCTATAACCATCTTTTGTAATAATAGGAATTCCGTAATTCCTTTCTAAAATAACATTTTTTCCATAAGGACCAAAAGTACTGGAAACAACTTTATATAACATTTTCATGCCTTTTTTTATTAGATTTAAATTTTTTTTGTTTACCTTCAAGTTTTTTATTTTTTTCATTTAAAAATTTTAAAATTTTTTAATAAAAAATACCTTACATTAATAAGGCAATCATGAGTTATTCCTTTTATATTTTTTATTTCACTAAAATATCTAGGTCTCAAATTTATAATTTTTGTTATAAATTCTTTTTTTACATTTTTTAATTTATTAAAATCTGTATTAATAGGTATAACAAAATCTAAGAAATTTTCTAATTTTATATTTTGATTTTTACTTTTTTCTATATAATCTTTATACTTAATTTCAGAGTCTACATAATTAAAGTAGCTTTCATCTATATTTTTATTTAAATATTTTTTATTTAAATATTTTTTATTATAAAATATTTTAGAAGAATAACCTTTGTCTTTTATATATTTATAAATTTTTTTTTTTTTTTTAAAAATAATAAGAATTTTTTTTTTTATTTTCATAATTTTTTCTAACTTTAAATACTCATTTTTATTTATTAAAGAATACTTAAAGCTTTTTTTTAAAAGTCTTTCTAATACATTATCTTCTCTTATTTTCAACCTGTTTTTAGATCTAGTTGTAAACATTCTGTATGGTTCATCAATACCTTTTACTATATCTTTTATTAAAGTGTAAATATAGCTGTTATTTTCGCTTATTTTAAATTTGTTATCTGAAATTTTTTTACTAGCAAATATACCACTATAAAGACCTTGACATGCAGCTTCTTCATAACCTGATGTACCATTTATTTGCCCGGCTAAGAAAAGATTTTTCACTATTTTACTTTCTAAGTTTTTTTTAAGATATTTAGGGTTAAAATAATCATAATCTATTGAATATGCGAATTTTATTACAACAGATTTTTCAAGACCTTTTATTGACCTAATAATTTTTTTTTGAATAACATTATCAAAGCTATTTGATAAACCGCTAACATAAATTTCATTACTGTAAATACTTTCTATTTCTAAAAATATGTTATGAAATTTTTTATCAGGAAAATTTATTATTTTATCTTCTATAGAAGTACAATATCTAGGTCCCCTAGATTTAATTTTTCCTGATATGAATGAAGATTTATATTTATTATTTAATATTATTTTTTTTGTTTTTTTACTTGTTTTTGTTTCCCAGTTTTTAATTAGTTTACTTTTTTTTTTACTTAAGTATGAAAAGCAGCAATAGTCATAATCATTTTTTTGAACATTTAAAATATCATAATTAATACTTCTTAAATCTAATCTAGGCGGCGTTCCTGTTTTAAACTTTTTTACTCCAGGTAATATTTTTTTTAAACTATAAGATAAATTTTTATCATATTTCTCATAATCTCTACAATTATTTAAAATATCAGAACCTTTATATGTTTTGCAATCCATAAAAGTTCCCGTTGTAATTATTACGCATTTTGATTTTATAAAATAATCTTTTTCAAATAAAACACCTATAACTTTGTTTTTTTTTATTACTATGTTGCTAACGTTTCCTTGTAATATGTTAAGAAAATTATTTTTATTTAAATATTCTTTAATATAATTAGAATATTTATATTTATCTATTTGCATTCTTGTTGATCTTACAGCTAAACCTTTAGATTTATTTAGTATATTAACATGAGTGCAAGCTTTATCAGCTGCTTTACCCATTATTCCGCCTAAAATATCTATTTCTTTTACTATTTGACTTTTTCCAACTCCACCTATTGAAGGATTACAACTTATTTTGCTTATTTCATTAATATTATTAGTTATTAATAAAGTTTTTTTTTTAAGTTTACCACATATATTAGCGGCTTCAACACCAGCATGTCCAGCTCCTATTATTATTATTTCATAATTGTTCATTTTCCAACACAAAAATTTTTAAATATATCATTTAATATTATCTTTCTATCATAGTAAAAATAATTTGTAATCTTTTTATAAATTTCATTAAGTAAAAAACTAATTTCCTCATAAAAAATTTTGTAGGAAACAAAATCTTTTTTTATTTTTTTAATTTTTTCATATATTTTATTTATATTAAAATAAGATTTGTCTTTTTGACATTTTAATTTAATTATTTTTTTGTATAATGATTTCATCAATATATTAATTCCAAAATTATTTTTGCAAGAAATAAAAATTTTTTTTTTCATAAAAATTTTTTTTCTACATTTATCTATTTTGTTTTTTACAAGTAATGAATTTTTATTTTTAGTTTTACTTAAACTTATAAATATATCAGAATTTTTTAAAACTTTTTTTGAAATTTTTAAACCTTTTTTTTCTTTTTTTTTCATTTTTTTTCTTTTACCAACTACATCATTTAGTTTAAAAGTTATATCTTTATAATAAACATTTTCACTTATGTAATCAGTAGTAGTTCCTGGTTTTTTACTTACTATAGATCTATCATATTTAAGTATTTTATTAAATAAACTTGATTTTCCTGTATTTGTATTACCTATTATAGTTACGTTTATATTTTTTTTTTCTAAATAAAAATATCTAAAAATTTTTTTTTTTTTTTTTATTTCACTTATTAAAAAACATATTTTTTTTTCAATTATTTTTCTAAAATTTTTTATTTTAAAATTGAAATTAATTTTATTTTCTATATTAATAATTATATTATAAATTATATTTGTTATTTTTTCCAAATCATTTTTAAAATTATAAAATAAAAAATTTTTATTTTTTTTTTTATAATTTATAATATCATAAATTTTTCTTAGTTCTATTAGATCAATTTTTCTATTTAAAAAAGATCTTTTTGTAAATTCTCCTCTTTTTGAAATTCTTATTCCATATTTTTTAAATTTTTTTATTATATATTTAATAAATTTTTTTATTATATATTTGTTATCATGCATATGAAATTCCAATATAGTTTCTCCATTATATGATTTTGGAGAAGGAAAATAAATTAATATTCCTTTATCTATAATTTTATTTTCACAAAAAAAATTAGTAAAAGTAGCTAATCTTGGAAATATATACTTTTTTTTAGTAACAGTTTTTATAATTTTTTTTAGTATAAATTCATAATTTCCTAAAGAAATTCTTACAATTGCTATTGCGGAATCATGTTTACTACAAGTAGATAAACATATTATAGGATTGTTAATTGATTTTTTTTTAATTCTTTTATAATATTTTATTAGTGTCTCTTTCATCTAAAGGTTAAGATGCTACCTTTTCACGGTAGCAATAGGAGTTCGATTCTCCTAAGAGATAGAAGTGGTAGTTCATTAGGATAGAATTTTGGATTGTCATTCCAGAGGTAGCGGGTTCAATTCCCGTCCATTTCGTAATTATTTATATTTTAAATATTATTTCATTAATTTTTTTATATATCATTTTTAAACAAAAAATTTTTGTAATCCTATATTTTTCTATTCCATTTTTAAAAATTATTAACGTTGGTATATATTTAATATTAAATTTATATATTAAATCCTTATTTTTTTCTATATCTACTCTTAAAAAAATTATTTTTTTTTTATAAAAAATAGATAAAATTTTAGTAACATTTACTAAATTTTTACTAGATAAACTCCATTTTGTATGAAAATGAATTATTTTTATTTTATCTAAATATTCAAGTGAATTTTTCATATGAAAATATACGAGATTGTTGTAGTTTTTAAAAATTATAGAGATAAATTTGAAGAATTTATTAAAAAAATAAAAATAGAATTTTTAAAAAAAAAAATAAAAATAGAATTTGTAAAGCATGGTTTAATAAAACTAAAAAAAAAAATAAAAAAAAATAAAGAAGCCTTATTTATATCAATATATATAAAAAAAAATTTAAATAATTTAGAAATAATTAAAAAAAATTTATTATATAATAAATTGGTATTAAGAAGCATAATATTGTTAGTAAAAAAAGAAGATTGTTTAAAAAATTTTATAACATGATAAATTTTAAAAATATAAAACTTTTAAAAGAAAATATTGATGAATTTAATAATATAAAAAAAAGAAATAAAAAATACTCTGTAAAAGAATATAAAAAAATAGTAAAAAGTATAAAAGTCTTAAGATTTTTATGTATTCTAATTTAATTTTATGAATTTTAAAATAAAATTTTTAATAAAAATAATAATTTTAAAAATAATAAAAAAAAAAAAATTATTTAAGAAAATATTTAAAGCTCTATTTAAAAAAACAAATAATTTTAAAAATATAGATAAAATATTAAAATTATTTTATCTATATTATAAGAATAATAAAAATTTTGAAATAAAAATTTTTAATAGACTTATAAAAAATAAAAACTTTAAATTTAATTTAATAAAAAATTTAAATTTAAGAATTAAAATAAAAACAAAAAAATTAATAAAACTTTTTATAACAAAATACAAAAAAATAAAATTAATTAAAAATTTATTAAAAATAATAAAAGAAATAAGAAATAAAAATAAAAAAATAAGTTCAATTTTTAGAAAAATTCAAATTATTTTTTATAGGATATTTAAAAAAAATAATAAAAAAAATATAAGTATAAAAAAAAGCTTAAATAATTTAAAAAAAAAAATAAAAAACAAAAAAAAAAAAATAACTATTTATTTAAAAACAGGATTTAAAAAGTTAGACAGTATAATAGAAGGAATAAATAAAGGTGAATTAATTATAATTGCAGGAAGACCATCTTCTGGAAAAACATCATTTAGTTTAAATATTTTTGAAAATATATATTTTAGATATAAAAAACCAGTTCTTTTTTGTTCTCTTGAAATGCCTAAAGAGCAAATATTAATAAAAATTATAAGTTCTATAAGTGGTGTGGAAACAAAAAAAATAAAAAAAAAAGATTACAACAAAATTGAAAAAAAAAAAATATTAAGGTCTATTAATATCATAAAAAAATCAAAGATTTATATCAGTGAATGTGGAAATTATAATTTTTCTTTTATAAAGAAAAATATAAAAGAATTGATTTTAAAACATAAAAAAATTTCTTTAATAGTAATAGATTACTTACAGCTAATACAAATAAAAAAAAATAAAGAAAATAGAAATAATGAAATTTCAAAAATCTCTATGTATTTTAAAAGAATTTCAATTATATATAAAGTTCCTATTATTTTAATTTCACAACTTAACAGAAGTTTAGAAAGTAGGTTAGATAAAAGACCTTTAATGTCTGATTTAAAAGATTCAGGATCTATAGAACAAGACTCTGATATAATAATTTTTATAAATAAAAATTATTACAATAATAAAAAAGAAATAGATTTTTACGTTTCTAAAAATAGAAACGGAGAAACAGGTTTTTTTAAACTTTTTTTCAAAGGTAAAAATACTAAATTTTATGAATAAAAAATTTATATGTTTTTTTGGTATAGGTAACGTAGGTTTAAATTTTTTTAAAGTAATTAGTAATAATTATAAAAATTCCCATATTTTTATAATTTTTGTTAGAAAAAATTTATATTATAAAAAAAAAATTTTAGAAAAAAGAAAATTCAAAATTTATTTTTTGAAAAATTATTTTTATTTTTTGAAAAATAAATTTACAAAATTAATTATTGAAGTTACAGGTGATATAAAATTAACTAACAAAATATTTAAAATATGTCTAAAAAAAAAAAAAATTATTACAGCCAATAAAAAATTTATATGTATAAATTTTAAAAGTATTAAATCAAGTTTAAATAAATATGTATTTATAGAGCCTTCTATATTAGGAGGAATACCAATAGTAGATAGTTTAAGTAATCATTTTTGTAATTTTAATATAAAAAAAATAGAAGGAATTTTTAATGGAACTACAAATTTTATTATATATAAAATGATAAAAGATAACATCTCTTACAAAAAGTCTTTAAATATAGCAATAAATAGAGGATATTCGGAAAAAAAACCTTACTTAGATATATGCGGAGCTGATAGTTACTACAAAATTTATATAGCTATTGGTTTATTAGGTAAGAATTTTTATGTAAATAAAAAATTTATAAATGGTATAGGTAATATTAAGTTGTTCCATATAAAAAAACTTAAAAGAATTAATAAGTTTTTTTCTTTAAAAGGAAAAGTAATATTTTTAAAAAATTTTTTTTCAATAGAGATTTTTCCTTATTTAGAAAAAAAATATATAAAAGAACAATATAACTATATAAAAATATTTACTAAAAAAGATTATTTTTTGTTTAAAGGAAAAGGGGCAGGTGGAAAAATTACGAGTTATTCTTTACTAAAAGAATTTTTAAATAAAAAAAATATAAATATAAAAAAAAAAAAAAATATAATTTATAATTTAGATATAATAAGAAATAAAATATTAATAATTTATAAATATATATTAAATAAAAAAATATTTAATTTACTTGATTTGTTTAAAATAAAATTTTATTTTAATAAGAATTTTATTTTAATAAGAAGTTTTTTAAGCAATAATAGAATAATTAATATAAAAAAAAAATTATTCAGATATATATCTGTTTATTTTATTTTTAAAACAAATTATGATTTATTTATCGACAATAAGTAAAAATAAAAAATATTCTTTTATTGATTTAATTTATAATAATATACCAAAAAAAGGAAGTCTTTTGATACCAAAAGAAATAAAAAAAATAAAATTTAAAAAAAATAACTATTTCTATATATTAAAGAAATTATTTAAATTTTTTATTGGTAAAAAACTTTATAATAAAATAAAAATTGAGAAAATAATAAGAAAAATATATTTAAAAAAAAAAAAAACAGAAATTAAAAAAATAAAAAACAAAAAAACATTTTTTATAGATTTAAATAAAGGAAAAACATTTTCCTTTAAAGATTTTTCTATTTCATTTATAGTTGAACTTCTATCAAATATTGATAAAAAAAATAAAACAATTATTACAGCTACTTCTGGTGATACTGGAGCAAGTAGTTCTTATTATATAAGCTTAAAAAAAAGACTAAAAAATATAATATTATCACCATATAAAGGAGTAAGTAATTTTCAAGAATCACAGATGTATGGTATATTAAGTAAAAATATATTTAATATTTCAATAAAAGGTAATTTTGATGATTGCCAAAAAATTGTAAAAAATATGATAACAAAAGAAAAATTATTCACAATAAATTCAATAAATTTTATAAGAATAATATTACAATCTTCTTATTATATAAAATATAGTAATATAATATATAAAAAATATAAAAAAAAACCTTTTTTTTGCATACCAACAGGAAATTTTGGAAACGCATTATCTTGTTATATAGCAAAAATATTAAACAATAAAATAAAAGGATCTTTTGTTTCAAACAATGAAAATAATTATACTTATATGTTTTTTAAAAACATTATAAAAAAAAAAAAAATTATTAAAACAGATTGTCCTAGTATAGATATAAATATACCTTCTAATTTGGAAAGATATATTTATATGTTAATAGGTTATAATAAATATAAATATTATTTAAAAAAAAAAAATTATTTAATAGACATAATTAAAAAAAATAATTTTTTTTCTTTCTTTTATAGTAAAAAAAAAGAAAGAAAAAAAATAATAAAAAAATTCTATAAAAATAATAAAAATATTTTAGACACTCATACATCTAATGCTTTTTTGAGTTACAAAAAAAATAAAATAAAAAATGAAATATATGTAATATTAAATACTGCTAATTATATAAAATTTAAAAATATTATTGAAGAATTTATAAATAAAAAAATTAAAATAAAACATTACGATAAAATAATAAGAGTAAGAAAAAAATTTTTTTATTTTGAAAGTAAAGATAAAAAAAAAATATATAATTTTATAAAAATAAATAAATGAAATACTTATTTATTTTTATAAAAAGAGAATTAATATTTTACAAAAATAAAAAATATTACAAGTTAAAAAAAATAAAAAATTTACTTAATATAATTAAAAAAAAAATTATCTATTGTAAAAAAATTTTTTTATTTTACAAAAATTTAGATCATAGATATAATAGTATAGTATCTTATATAAATTTGAAAGTAATTTTTTATAAAAAAAAATTTTATTTGGTAAATATTTTAAATATTTGTTAAAATCTTTAAGTATATCATTAATAATAAATAAATTTCTTTTATTTTTACTTTTTCGTTATATTTGTGAGCGTATTTATTTTTAAGACCTAATTCAAAACAGTTTTTACATATTTTTTTTAAAAATCTTCCATCTGATGTTCCTCCTCTTATTTTTGATATTTTTATTTTACTGAAGTTATATTTAAATGTTTTATATATCCAATTTATGTTGCTTATATTATTAGATATAAATGGAAATGAGTTATTTTTTATTTTCATAATATATCTACAAATTTCTTTTTTAAAAAATTGTTTTAAATTTAAAAAAAATAAATTTAAAACAAATTTACTTGTATATCTAATGTTAACTGATAAATGGATAGCGTTTGGAATAATATTACTTGTAGTATTATTAGACATCACTGATATAATTTGAAAATTGTTTTTTTTAATTTTTAACTTATAAAAATTATTAAATATTCTTAAAAAAACTGATATAGGATTTATTGATTTATCAGGATAAGCGCTGTGACCTTGTATTCCTATAATTTTTAAATTTAAATTTAATGATCCTCTTCTTCCTATTTTGATAACATCACCTATTATTTTTTCACTTGTAGGTTCTCCTACAAGTGACCTTAATATTTTAATTTTTTTTTTATTTAAAATTTTTACTATTCTTTTAGTTCCGTTTTTAGCGTCTCCTTCTTCATCACTTGTTATTATAATCATTATGTTTTTATTATTATTATATTTTAAATACCATTTTATAGTTTTTATAAAACAAGATATTGATCCTTTCATATCAACAACACCTCTTGCGTAAAAATAACCTTTTTTAAAAGTTAGTATAAAAGGGTTATTTTTCCATTTTTTTATATTTTTAATACTAACAACATCACTATGGCAAGAAAATAGTAAATCTATTTTTTTATTAATTCTTTTTTTTAAAAAAAATATTGAATTAGTAATTTTTTTAAATTTTTTTGTAAAACATTCAAAACCAATTTTTTTTAGAATTTTTTTTATTTTTTTTTGACAACCGTCATCAAAAGGTGTTAAAGATTTAGATTTAATAATTTTGTAAAGTATTTTTATCATTTTTTTATCCTTAATTTTTTATTTAAATTTATTTTTTTTTTTGTTAATATATCTTTTTTTTTAACTATTATAGCTGCGTATAGTGAGTAAAAACCGTAATTTATACATCCAGGAACCACAACGGATTCTTTAGGAATATAAGATTTATAAAATATTTTTTTATTTCTATCATATATTTTAGTACTTTTACCTATGAAAACACCCATTGAAATAACACTATTTTTTTTTATTAAAACGCCCTCTACTATTTCTGATCTTGCACCTATAAATACTCCATCTTCTATTATTACTGGTTTTTCATTTATAGGCTCTAATACACCACCTATACCAACACCTCCCGATATGTGAACTTTTTTACCAATTCTTGCACAACTTCCTACAGTGCACCAACTATCAAGAAGAGAATTATCACCTATGAAAGCTCCAGAGTTAACAAAACAAGGCATCATTATTACATTTTTGCCTACATAAGCTCCATTTCTAACATATGACAAATATGTTATTCTTATATTTTTTTTTTTAAGTTCTTTAAATTTAATTAAAAATTTGTTTTTAAAAACATCATAGTTTAAATTGTTGTTATTTTTAATAATTTTTTTTTTATTTAATTTAATATAATTTATTATTATTTTTTTTAAATTTTTATTAATTATCCATTTATTATTTATTTTTTTACATATTCTTAATTTTCCTTTTTCCAAAAGATCCATTTTTTTATTTATTTTATTTATTTTGTAATTTTTTATAAAAAAACAAATTTTTTTAATTGATTTTTTACAAATATTTTTATTTTCTACCAAAGCTATTCTTACGTAATTATCATTACCAAAAATTTTTCCAGGTAATAGTTTTACACCGTAATTTTTATAAAATAATTTACAAAACTTTACACTTTTTAGTTTTGTTTTTTTTATATTTATAAATATATAAAATGTGCCTTTATTTTTAATAAATTTTATTTTATTTTTTTTTAATATATAAGTACATTCTTTTATTTTTTTCAAATAATTTTTTCTTATATTTTCAGATTGTTTATTGTCTTTCCATAATTTTCTACTTAGCATTTGGTTATATTCGCTAATTTCAGTATTACTTAGATTTTTTAAAATATTTATTTTTTTAATATTTTTTTTACTTGTTATTATATATCCTGATTTTAAACCAGGTACTCTTGATCTTTTAGATAAACTATTTATTATTGTTAAATTTTTTTTGTATTTTTTAAAAATTTTACAAATACTTTCTTTATTTTTCTTACATATATTTATATAACATTCATCTATTAAAAAATTTATATTATATTTTGAAGTTTTTTTTATAATTTTTATTATATCTTTATTATAAAATAATCCAGTAGGATTTTCTGGATTACATATTATTACTAAATTTATTTTATTTTTTTTTTTAATAATATCACTAAATTTTTTAAAAAAAAAAAATTTTTTTTTAAAAAAAATAGATAAATATTTATAATAAGGATAAAACGGTTTTTTTATTGCAATATATTTACAATTTTTTTTTAATAATAAAAAAAAATTGTAAATTGCATTCCTATTTCCCATTGTGGTTGTTATATATTTTTTTTTTATATTTGTATTAAAATTTTTTTTTAAATAATTTTTTATTACTTTTAAAGTTTTATTTTTGCTAGATATTTTATTATAAATACTAAACAATTTAACTTTTTTTAAATTGTTTTTTATTATATTGTTTGAAAAATTTTTTACTTCCCCAATGCTTAAATCAATAATATTTTTTTTTTTTTTGTATATTTTATATATATTTTTTATTTTTACTTTAAAATTAAACATGAAAAATTATTTTAATATATTAATAAACAATAGTAAAGCTAATTTAGGGCATAAAATAAAGGAAAATATAAGATTTTACAACAACAAAATAGAGTATAAAAAATTAGATTCATTTTATATAAACAAAAAAATAACTAAATTAAATTTAAAAAAATTATTTAGTTTTTTAAGAATATTTTTAAAAAAAAAAAGAACTATTCTTTTTGTAGATACAAAAAAAAATCATTCTCATATATATGAATCAATGTCTATTAATTATGATATATATTATACTAAAAAATGGAAACCTGGTTACATAACAAATTTTAGAAAAAATAAAATAGGAGAAAAAAAAAAATTACTTAAAATTCCTGATATAGTTTTTATAATTGACACTTCAAAAAATAAAGTAGCTTTAAATGAGTGTATAAAAAAAAAAATATTTAATGTTTCAATAACAGATAGTAATTATGTAAAAAAAACTAATTTTTTTATACCAATTAA
This sequence comes from Candidatus Vidania fulgoroideorum, assembly GCF_053760525.1. Classification (NCBI taxonomy): domain Bacteria; kingdom Pseudomonadati; phylum Pseudomonadota; class Betaproteobacteria; genus Candidatus Vidania; species Candidatus Vidania fulgoroideorum. The sequence goes on along the minus strand of NZ_CM132394.1, from coordinate 75,950 downwards.
TGATGATTCTGAAACATCTATAATATTTTTTTTAAATCAACTTTTTTACATTTTAAAAAAAGTTGATGTTTATAAAAGAATAAATAAGAATAATATTTTTATTTTTGAAAAAAAATTTAAAAAATACATTTTACTTTTGAAATTAAAGAAATATAGTGATTATTACATTAATAAAAAATATTTTAAACACTGCATTGATAAAATTTTGATTAATTACTATAATAAAAAAATTAAAGATTTAAAAAATATTATAAATAAATTATCAAATTATTATAATGAAAAGTTTTATATAATAGGTTTTAAAAAATTATTAATTAAAAAAACTTATTATTATAATCATAATAATAATTATGTTATTTTAATTAAATTCAATAAAAATAAATCTTCAAATTTACTATATCACATAGTATTTAATATAAAAAATTTATTTTGCAGGAATTTTTTTTTAAACACAATTAACTACAATTATTCAAATATAGTTAATTATATTAAAAAAAAAAAAATAAAAATTAATAAAATATTTTTAATATGAATGAAATTATAAAAGAATTAAATGATTTTTTTAAAAATTCAGAAATTAATTTATATAAAAATATAAAAAAAATAAAAAATTGTTATTTCGATAACTGTTATTTTTATGAATTTTTTATAAAAGAAAAAAATAAAAAAATATACTTAAAAGATTGTTGTGATATATACATTGAAAAAAAAAACATAGCTTTAGATTTTCACAATAAAAAATATTTAAAAAGTTTTTCTAAAATAATAAATAAAAAAAATTTGTTCGAGTTATCATTTTTAAATAAAAAAATAATTGTAAAATTAAAAAAAAACATTAGCCAAAATGTTATAAAAAATTTTATAAAGGAAGAAAAGGAAAAATTTTTTATTAAATTAAGAATATTTTGTAAAAATTTTAAAAATAGAATTAAAAAAATTTTTAACAAAAATAAAATTAGTAAAAACGAAATTGAAAATATAAAAAAAAAACTTAATGAAAAATTAAAAATTTTCACTAAAAAATTTTCTTCTTTTTAAATCATTATTTTTTTTTATTAATATATTTTTTTTAACTTTTATAATGCATTTAATCATATTTTTTTCATATATTATTTTTTTAACATAAATTTTATATTTTTTTTTAAAATAACTATATAAATAAAATAATTCTTTTTTTTTTAATAAAACCTTTAATATATTTTTATTTTTTTTTAAATATAAATTATTTGAATTTTTAAAAAAAAATAAATAATCTTTTATATCATTAATATTGCTTTTTATTTCTTTAATTTGATTTTTTTTTATTATTAAACCTGCTTTAAAATACAAAATAATAATTGCGGAAAAACAGGATTCGAACCTGCAACCTTCTGAACCCAAATCAGATACACTTCCTTTGTGTTATTTTCCGTTGATTTTTTTTTATAAATGTTATACAATTATTAATTGTAAAGTAGAGCAATGGAAGCTCATCGGGCTCATAACCCGAAGAATGTAGGTTCGAATCCTACCTTTGCAATTTATTTTTTTTTAAATCTTTTAGATTTAATATTTTCTATTATTTTTGAATCTCTTAGTTTTTTTTTATATCTTCTAAAAAACTGTTCTGAATTTTCGTTTTTTTTCTTTATAAATATCATCATTTTCTCCTTATAGTTTAATGGAAAGAATATAGGTCTTCTAAACCTATTATCGAGGTTCAAATCCTCGTGAGGAGATTTATTTTTTTTGAATAATACATTAGGAAAGTTTTATAAAGTAACTACTTTTGGAGAGTCCCACGGAAGAGCTATTGGGTTAGTGATAGATGGCTGCCCTAGCGGTTTTTATATAGACAAAAAATATATAAAAAAACAAATAGATAGAAGAAGTACAGGAAGTTCAAAATTTGTAACACAAAGGAAAGAAAAAGATAAAATAAAAATTTTATCAGGAGTTTACAAAAAAAGAACAACCGGAACACCTATAGGTATTATTGTATACAATAATAATGCATTGAGTAAAGACTATTTTAACATCAAAAATTGTTTTCGTCCAGGACATGCCGATATAACTTATTTTTTTAAATATAAAATAAGAGATTATAGAGGTGGAGGTAGATCATCAGCTAGAACTACTTTAGCTATTGTTATAGCTGGTTCTATAGCTAAAAAAATATTAAAAGATTTTTACAATATTAAAATATTTTGTTACCTAAGTAATATAAACAATTATTATATTAATTTTAAAGTTTTCAAAAAAAATAATATAAAAAATTTTTACTGCCCCAATAAAATTCATACAAAAAAAATAAAAAACATAATAATAAACACAATGAAGGAATGTGATTCAATAGGATGTAAATTAACAGTTAACGTAACCGGAATAATGCCAGGAATAGGTGATCCTCTATTTGATAAACTTGATTCAAATTTATCAAAAAATTTAATGGATTTAAATGCTGTAAAAGCAATAGAAGTAGGAAAAGGTTTCAAATCTTCAAAAATTAGAGGTTCTTTAAATAATGACTCATATTATAAAGAAGGAATTTTAAAAAATGATTCAGGTGGTTTTCTTGGAGGTATATCTAATGGAAACGACATTAAAATAAATGTTTATTTTAAACCCACATCTTCTTTATTTAAAGAACAAAAAACAGTTAATAATAATTTTGAAGAAGAAAAGATAAATATATATGGAAGACATGATCCTTGCGTTGGTATAAGAGCAGTACCAATAATAGAGTCTATAGTATCTATAACTATAATAGATTCAATTTTAAATTATAAATCTTTTTTATTTTTCTAAGCTTGTATCTTAGTGGTAAAGTTTTACTATAACAAAGTAAATTACATTGGTTCAAATCCAATCAAGCTTATGCAAAAAATGTTAATAAAACTAATTGATTCAAAAGGTAAATATTTAGGTATATTGGAAAAATCATCAGCCAGAGATATAGCTTTTAAAGAAAAAAATGACTTAATTTGTATAAATGACAAATTAACACCTAATATATATAAAATAGGAAACATAAAAAAATACATTTATAATTTAAAAAAAAAAAGAAAAAAAATAAAAAATAATTTAATTAAAGAAATAAGAATTAACTTAGAAATTTCAGAAAATGATTATTCAATAAAAATGAAAAAAATTTATAGTATATTAATCAAATTTTCTTCTATAAAAATTGTAATTTTAAAAAGATTTAGAAGCAAAAAAAATATAATAGATGAATTCATAAATAAAATTAAAATTGATATAAAAAGAAATTTTAATTTTTCATTATTTTATAAAAGTAACATTAAAAATTGCGTAATAAATATTTGCAATGCAAAAAAAAAGTAATAAAAGTTATATTAAAAGGATAAAACTTCAAAAAAGATTTATAAAATTTAAAAAAATAGGTTTAAATCATTTTTTGACTAAAAAAAAATCTAAAAAAAAAAGAATTAAAAGAGTATATTTATTAAAAAATGACACGAGTTAAATATAGTGTTGTTAGAAAAAATAGAAGAAAAAAAGTTCTTTTATTATCTAAAGGTTTTAAAGGTAGAAGAAAAAATGTTTACAAAATATCAAAACAATCGGTTTTAAAATCTTTGATATATTCTTATAGAGATAGAAAAAAAAAAAAATCTTTTTTTAGAAAAAAATTTATAAAGTTTATAAATATATATTTAAATAAATATAACATTAAATATAATTTTTTTATTTTTAATTTAAAAATAAAAAAAGTTATTATAAATAGAAAAATGTTATATTTATTTATATTAAATAATAAATATAATGGAATAAAAAAAAAATTAATTAATTTGGGTTGTTAGCTCAGTTGGTAGAGCAGCGGACTTTTAATCCGTTTGTCGCGTGTTCGAATCACGCACAACCTATTTAAAAATAAATTTTATTAAAGCCATAGAAGTTATCAATTTATTTTTGGATTGCTTCCATACTAAATTTTTTTTTATATTTAATACTTTTTTCTCAACCTCTTTACCTCTATAAAGAGGTAAACAATGCATAAAATATGTTTTTTTATTTTTTTTAAAGTATTTATATTTTACTTTTATTAATTTTTTTTTAATTTTTTTTTGATTCATACTATACCAAGTATCTGTCATTAAAACATCTATTTTTTTTGCATCTTCTATTCTTTTTATAGTTTTATTTTTTAATTTTAACTTACTTTTTTTATCTGTTAAAAAAAGTAATTTAAAACCAAAAATTTTAGAAGCATATAATAAGGATCTTGATACATTATTATATTCACCTACCCATAATATTTTAAATAAAAAATTTTTTTTTATTTCAAATATTGTAAAAATATCATTTATAATTTGAGTTGGATGTTCTAATTCATTTAATGCATTTATTATGTTTTTTTTGTAATAATTTTTTATATATTTTAGATTACTATATTTTCCTCTATGTATAATTAAATCAAAATATCCTTCAAAAACTTTGTAGGTGTCCTTTTTTTTTTCCCCCCTTGAAATTTGGGAATTTTGTTTTTCAAAAAAACAAACTTTACAATTTAAGTTTTTACAAGCTAATTCAAATGATAATTTTGTTCTTGTAGAAGGTAAATCAAAAATAAAAAGTATATTTTTGTTTACATTAAATTTTTTTTTTTTTAATATTAAAGCTAATTTAAATATATATAAATAATTTATATATTTTAAGTCTTTAAAGCTTATATAATTCATTAATTAAAGTATCAAAAGGGAATTGAACCCTTACTATTGATGCCACAAATCAATATTCTACCTTTAAATTATTGATACATAATTTGCCAAATACAGGAATCGAACCTGTTTTATCTGTTTACAAAACAGAAACTTTACCATTAAGTTAATTTGGCTTATTAATTTTTTTTTTTATTTCTTTATATTTTATCTTATATTTTATTATTACTATAATTAAATGATATAGTAAATCACATAATTCATTTATTATTTTTTTTTTTTTGTTTTTATAAATTTCTGTTATTAATTCCATACACTCTTCATTTAATTTTCTAATAAGTATTTCTTTATTTTTTATTAAATATTTTGAGTAGCTATTTCTTTTTTTTATTGAAAAAAATATTTTTTTTATAATTTTTTTAATCATAATTATTAAAAAAACAATTTTTTTTTTTAAAATGACAACAAATTTTATTTATTTGAATAACTATAAAAATTACGCTATCAAAATCACAATCTATTAATATTTTTTTAATTATTTGATAATTGCAACTTTCTATTCCTTTTAACCAAATTTTTTTTCTTTTTCTTGAATAATAATAAGAATAACCGTTTTTAAAAGTTTTTCTTAATGAATTTATATTAACCCAGGATTGCATCAATATTTTTTTATTATAAAAATCTTGTACTATAACAGGTATCATCTTATAAAAAAAAAATTACATAATTTTTTTTTTATGTAATTTATACTATATTTATTAGTGTGTAAAACGCTAGCTAAAAGTAATGAATTAATACCTTTTATTTTTAATACTTTTTTAAAGTCTTTAATTGAACCTCCACCTCCAGAAGGTATTATAGATACCTTAGTGATTTTAGATATTTTTTTAATCATCTCTAAATCATAACCTTTTTTCATACCATCATTTTCTATACTTGTTATTAAAAATTCTCCTATTCCTTTTTTTTCGTTGTATTTACACCAATCTTCTAAGTTTATATTTGTATTTGTTTTTCCTCCATTTATAAAAACTTTCCATTTATTGCTTATTTTTTTTACATCTATAGAAGCAACTATACATTGTTTACCGTAATGTTTTGATATTTTTTTTGTTATCTTAAAATTTTTAAATAAAGTTGTATTTAAAGATATTCTATCAACTCCATTATTAAATAAAAACTTAACATCTTTAAAATTTTTTATATTTCCACCAACAACTAAAGGTACATTTATAGATTTTGAAATATTATTTATTTTATTACAAAAATTTATTATTTTTTCTTTATTTATATTTAAATAAATTATTTCATCAATAAAATTATAAGAATATTTTTTTGATAAACTTAATGGATTTTTAAATTTTTTGAATATTAAAAATTTTTTACCTTTAACTACGTTATTACCAATAACATCTAAACAAGCTATTAATCTTTTTATCATTTTAGTTTTTCATATATATATTTACCTACAATATATCCTTTTATATTTTTATAAATTTTGTTTTTTTTTAATTTTTTTATGTCTTTTTTTCCTGAAAATCCACCTGCAAAAATTATTTTATAATTTTTAACTATTTTAATAATTTTTTTTAAAAAATTAATATTAATTCCTTTTTTTGTTCCATCTAATTTTATGTTTGTTACAATAAATGTACCTTTGTAATATTTCAAAACTTTATTAAAGAATTCTTTATAATATAAACTTTTTTTTTTCCAAGATTCTAACATTACATTATTATTAAATATATCAACAGAAATTATTATTTTTTTTTTATAATTTTTAATTAACTTTAAAATAAAATCTTTTTTCAAAGCATTACTTCCTAAAATTATTTTTTTAGCACCTTTTTTTATATAATATTTTATATGTTTATATTTTCTAATTCCTCCTCCAACGTTACATTTTATATTATAATATTTCATAATATTTATTATTTTACAAATTTTTTTTTTGTTTATAATTTTTTTTTTTTTAGCACCTTCAAGATCTATCAAATTTATTAATCTTATTTTTTTTTTTATGAAATATTTTAACAACTTTTTTAATTTAATATTATAAACGGTTAACTTTTTAAAATCTCCTCTTAATAATCTTACTATATTATTTTTATATATATCAATTGAAGGTATTATTTTCATATATAAATTTTTTTAAAAAATAATTACCAAATTTGGAACTTTTTTCAGGATGAAATTGGCAAATTGATATATTATTTAATTTAATAAAACTTATAAAGTATTTTCCATAAAATCCAAAATAGTTATATTTTTTATTTTTTTCTACATAATAATTGTGATTATGATAAAAAATATAACTATTTTTTGTAGAACCGTAGTTCATTAACCAACCTATAAGAGGTTTTCTTAGATATTTAAATTTAAATTTTTTAACTTTACTTCTTATTACACTTAGTCCTTTTATGTTAGATTCATTATTCTTTCCAAAAAATAAATGAAAACCTAAACAAATACCTAATATATTATATCCTTTTCTAATAATTTTTTTTAAATTAAAAATACTTAATATATTATTTATATTTCTGTATAAAACATTAAAATTACCTTGACCAGGTATTATGATATTTTTTATATCTTTTGAAATTTTTATATCTTTTGAAATTTTTATATCTTTTGAAATTCTTTTTAATGAATTTAATATTGATTTAATATTACCAGCACCAAAATCTATTATACTAGTTTTCATTTTGTTGAAATTTTAAAATTTCTTTTTAATTTTAATATATTTCCTAAAGATAAACCTAAACACTTAAAAATACTTTCTATTCTATGGTGTGTATCTTTTCCATAATTTTTTAAATGAATAGTAATTAAAGAATTATTAGAAAAAGATTTAAAGAATTCATATACATTTAACATACTAAAACCATTATTTAAACTTCCTTTCATACTACATTTAAATATAAAATTTGGTCTATTACAAACATCTATTACTATTCTGGTAAGTGATTCATCCATAGGTACGTAATTAAATGAATACCTATTTATAATTCTTTTTTTAAATATTTTTTTAAATATTTTTCCTAAACAAATTCCAACATCTTCAACTAAGTGATGATTATCTACATCTAAATCACCTTTTGCTTTAATTTTAATATAAAAATTTCCATGAAAACTTAATTGTTTAATTAAGTGATCAAAAAAACAAATTCCTGTACTTATTTTATTTAAATTAACTTTTTTTGAAAAATCTATTTTTATTTTTATTTTAGTTTCACTTGTAAATCTTTTTATTTTAAAAATTTCTTTCATTTTTAATATTACTTAAAAAGTATTCATTTGAACTTTTCTTTAATATAGAAAATCTTAAAAACTTTTTTTTAAAAAAAAAAAGTTGTCTTAAAAATAAATTTTTTTTATAAAGAATTTTAAAAACATTATAATTTTTTATTTTTATAAAAAAAAAATTACAGTTACTTTTATAAACTATTTTTTTAATTATTAAATAAATTTTTTTTCTTTGTTTAATAATTTTTTTAGTTAATAAATTAATTTTTTTAATAACATTATATTTTAAAATAAATTTTAAAAATAATATTTGAAAAAAATTCAAATTATAAGGTTGTAATTTGTAATAGAATCTATTATAAATATTTTTATTACAAAACATTAAACCAATTCTTAATGCAGCAAAACCAATTTTTGAAAAAGTTCTTAATATAATTATATTTCTATATTTTTTTTTAATAAAAGTGCTTTTAGAATAATTAAAATAAGCTTCATCTACAACAAATAAAATATTCTTATTATTTTTTATAATGTATGAAATTTTTTTTTTATTAAAAAAAAAACCAGTAGGATTATTAGGATAGCAAATAAAAAATATACCACATTTATATATTTTTAATATTTTTAATATTTTAAACAAATTAAAATATTTATTTTTATATAAATTTATCCTTAAATAAGGTACATTATAATAATTACAATATTTTTCATACATAGAAAAACTTGGATAAAATGAAGAAATAAATTTAAAATTTTTATATTTAAAATTTTTAATAATAAAAGATATCAAATCATCAGAACCATTTCCTATTATAATTTTTTTTTTTGTTTTATAAAATTTTAATATCTTTTTTTTTATAATTTTAATATCAACTACATTAGGATATCTATTTATGTTTATATTTTTTAAATATCTTAAAAAATATTTTAATAAATATTTATTAAAATTATAAGGGAATTCCATTTTGTCTAGTTTTATCATTTATTTATCATATTTATAGCACTTAAACTGTGATATTTTAAACCCTCAATTTTTGAAAAATTGTAAGAAAAAAAAGATATATTGTTTATTTTTTTTTTATTAACTTTTATTATATTTTGAGATTTTAAAAAATCATTTATAGATAAAGGAGAAGAGAATTTAGAATTTTGAGAAGTTGGTAAAACATGGTTTGAACCTGCAAAATAATCACCTGTTGTTTCTATAGATTTTTTACCTATAAAAATAGTTCCAAAATTATTTATTTTTTTTATTAATTTTTTTATTTTTTTTAAATAAACCATTAAATGTTCTGGAGCTATTAAATTGGATAATTTAATAGATTCTTTTAAACCATTACATAATATTATAAATATGTTTTTAAAATTAACCAATTTTTTATTTAAATTTAATATTTTGTTTAATTTTTTCTTTTGTCTATTAAGATTTAATAATATAAAAACTTTTGAATTTTTTCCGTGTTCTAATTGTGAATATATATTAAAAATTTCTCTATTTCTTATTTTTTTTTTTCCAAAAATTATTAATAATTCAGTTGGTCCAGCTAACGTGTCTATACCTGTTATACCATAAACTATTTTTTTTGATTCATTAACATAATCATTACCTGGACCTATTATTTTATCAACTTTTTTAACTTTTCCTATTCCTAAAGCAGAAGAAAAAATAGCATGCGCACCTCCCATTCTGTATAATTTTTTTATTTTTAACTTTTTACTTATATAACAAATTTTTTCAAAACATTTACCTTTAGAAGGAGTTGCAAGGTAAATGTTTTTTACACCAGATATTATTGCAGGAACTATATTCATAATAAGAGTAGATAAATAACAATATTTTCCTCCAGGAACATAAATCATTATATTTTTTAAACTATTGATTCTTTGACATATAACTTTGAAGTTTTTATCCTTAAAACTCCAATTTTTTATTCTATTTTTATTATATTGTATTTTATGAAATTTATAAACCCTTTTATAAAGTTTTTTTATTATTTTTTTTTCATTATTGTTTATTTTACCTTTAATATTATTTAAAAAATATTTATATTTTATACCATCATATTTTTCTATACAATACTTTAAATATTTTTCACCTTTTTTTTTTATATTTGAATAAATTTTTAGTACTTTTTTTTTGATAATATTTTTTTTTTTTAAAATAATATTTTTTATTTTATTTATACTTATATTAAACATTTTTTACATATATATTTTAATTCTTTTTTTTTTTTTTTATATATTATTAATGGATATATATCCATTATCTCTTCAACTTCAAACATATTATTTACACATATTGTTTCTCCTGTTTGTATTATATCAACTATACAATCTGATATGCCTATTAATAAAGAAGATTCAACAGAACCTAACATTTTTTTTAAAATATATTTTTTTCCTAAAAATTTTTTAGATATATTAATATATTTTGTACAAACTATTACATCTTTATTTGTATATATTTTTTTTATTGAAAAAAAATCCTTTTTACATATTAATGATAATTTACATTTAAAAAAATTAAGTCTTTTATATTTATAATTATTTTTAATAATTTCATTTTTCATATCACTTCCTATTATACATGCGTTTATATATTTTTTCATTAACATTTTAGAATCTTCAGATTTTATTGGAATTATATTTATTTTTTTATTATTAGTTTTTAATATTAGTTTTCTTGTATTTAATGATTCTATATTTAGTTTATTTTTTTTAAAAATTTTTTTTAAAATATTAAAAATTCTTCCTTTCGATATGCCTATTAACATTTTTTATAAAACAGCTAATAGGATTCGAACCTATATTTTTTGATTCGTACTCAAATACTTTTTCCTTTAAGTTATAGCTGTGAAGATATGACAGAGTGGTTTAATGTATCTGACTTGAAATCAGAAGTGGTATTACCACCATAGGTTCGAATCCTATTATCTTCTTCCCAAATGGTGAAATTGGTAAACACAGAAAATTCAAAATTTTCCGCTAAAGCTTACCGGTTCAAATCCGGTTTTGGGAAATTTTGAAATTATAGAATAATTAATGTACTTTATTAAAAAATAATCATTATCAAAATTTTTAATAAAGTACATTTCATCTTTTATAGTTTCACATATGATTTTAAAAAATTTTTTATATTTAAATTTTTTATTTTTATCATATTTAATTAAATAAAAGAATGAAATTTCAAATATTTTTAAAAAAAAATTTTTTAAATTAAATTTTTTTTTTAGTATTTCTTTATTTAAATTATTCAAAGATTTATTATCTTTTTTAATAATTTTTTTTAAATAATTTTTTAATAAATATATGTTAGGTATATTTAAAATACCTTCAAAAACTTTACTTTTAATCTTTTTATTTTTAGAAATTATATGTGAATGTTGAAGTAAAACTAAAGAATCCCTCAAGCTTCCTGAAGAATTTTCTGATATTATATTTAAAGATTTTTTTGAAATTTTTATTTTTTCTTTTTTCGAAATTAATTTTAAGTAATTAATTATTTCTAAATTAGAAAAACTTCTAAATTTCAAAAAAAAACATCTAGATTTTATTGTATCTGGTATTTTTTTTTTTTTAGTAGTTATAAAAACAAAAATAAATTTTTTTTTAATATTTTCAATTATTTTTAATAAATAATTAAAAGAATAAATACTTAACATTTGCGCTTCATCAAATACTATTATTTTATAAACGCCATTTAAAGGAAAACATTTAAAATTTTCTACAATTTTTTTTACTTCCTCTACTTTTCTGTTAGAAGAAGAATCAACTTCAAAAAAGTCATAATTTCTATTAATATCTATTTTACATGATTTACATTTCCCGCACAAGTCATAACTTTTTGAACAGTTTATATATCTAAATAATATTTTGGAAAAAGAAGTTTTTCCTGTTCCTTTTTTTCCATAAAATATAAATCCATTTGGAAAAAATTTTTTTCTTTTGAAATGCCTAATAATTCTTATTATATATTTATGACCAAAAAAATTTTTAATTTTTTTAGGTTCATATTTATTGTAAAAATCCATTTTTATTAAAATATATTTTAATAAAAAGTAAAAATGTTTTATAAACATTTTTACTTTTTATTATTCTCTTAATTTGAAACAAATAAAAAGTTTTTATATTTTTACGAGAAGTCAAATAATATAAAAAAAAATATAAAAAACTTTTTATATTTTTTTTTATATTAATTAAAAAATTTTTATCTATTTTTTTTTTTAAAAATAAAATAGATTGTTTTTTATATTCTTTATATATTGAAATTTTATTTTGTTTTATTTCGTATAAACCACTTAAGTTAATCCTATAAACCCTACTTGATATTAAACAATTTTTAGAAAATGGAGAAAAAGATATAAAAATATAGTAATCTAAAATATTTTTATCAATAATATTTATAAAAATATTTTTATTTTTTTTAAAATCTTCAATACAATAAATTATATTAAAATATGATTTTCTTTTATAAACAGAACTTTTATAATCATCTAATATTATTTTAATTGATTCTTTATTAATTATATATATAAATTTTGAATCTATACTTTTAAAAAATTTTATACTATAATTATAGTTTTTTTTACTAACAAAAATTTTAAGAAATTTTTTTTTATAAATATATTTTGAAATATAATAACAAAATTTTATTTTTAAAAAATCTCTTTTTCCATATATTAAAATTTTTTTACCTTTATTGATTATTTTTTTTATATATTTATTATAAAAAAAATAATAGAATTTATTCATTAGGCACTGAGAGATTTGAACTCCCTTCATTTGCTGTGTAAAAGCAAAACTCTGCCAAATGAGTTAAGCGCCTATATAAATTAAAGGTTTTTTTGTTTTAAAAAAATTTTTTTTTATTAATATTTTTTTAACTTTTTTTATACTTGGAATATAATACATTATATTTAATAAATATTTTTCCATTATATGCCTTATACCTCTAGCTCCTATTGATAATTTATAGGATTTTTCAGAAATAACATCTATAGCTCTTTTACTAAAATATAATTCTACTCCATCTAATAAAAACATTATTTTATATTGCTTTATTATAGAATCTTTAGTATCTGTTAACATTCTTCTATAATCTTTTTTTATTAAGTCTTTAAAGCAAACTATTATTGGAAATCTACCTACAAATTCAGGTATCATTCCATAATTTACTAGATCTTGGTAACCAATATATTTTTTTTTATTTTTTATTTTATTTTTTATTAATGATTTAAAATTGTTTTTTTTTTTTATTCCATTAAAAGCACCACCGCATATAAAAAGTATATTTGTAGTATCAATTTGTATTGATTCATTAAAAGAAAATTTTTTATAATTTTTTAAATTAATGTTAATTATAGATCCTTCTACTATTTTAAGTAAGGATTGCTGAACTCCTTCTCCAGAAACATCTCTGCTAAGATTACCAGGGTTTCTTTTAGAAATTTTATCAATTTCATCTATATATATTATACCTTTTTCTGCTTTTTCTAAATTATAATCACAAGAAATAAGCAATTTTTGAAGTATTGTTTCGACATCATCTCCAACATATCCAGCTTCTGTTAATGAAGTTGCATCAGAAATTACAAAAGGAACACTTATAATTTTAGAAACTGTTTTTGCTACTAAAGTTTTTCCCGATCCTGTATTTCCTATCATAATTATGTTACTTTTATATATTAAATCTTTTTCAATATTCAAATTTTTATAATTAATTCTCTTGTAATGATTATAAATTGAAACAGATATTGATTTTTTTACTTTTTCTTGACTTACAACATATTTATCAAGTTCTTTTTTTATTTTTTTTGGTTTTAAATTATTAAAGCTTTTAATATTTACTTGATTTTTTTCTAAGTCAACATTAATAATTTTATTACATATTATTAAACAATATTCACATATTATTATATTATATCCTCTTATAAACTTGTTTGTAAAATTTAATTCTCTACCACAATAAGAACAAATCATATTCATATAATCTTATCAATCAAACCGTATTTTTTAGCATCTATAGATGACATATAATTATCCCTGTCTATGTCTTTTTTTATTTTTTTTATTTTTCTTCCTGTATTTTTTGAAAAAATTTTTATTATTTTTTTTTTTAAATAATATATTTCTTTATAATGTATTTTTATTTCAGTAGCTTGACCTTTTACTCCACCTATAGGTTGGTGTATCATTATTCTTGAATTTTTTGTGCAAAATCTTTTTCCTTTATTACCACATGATAATAAAAAAGCACCCATACTAGCAGCTAATCCATAACATATAGTTGAAATTTTTGATTTAGAATTTTTTATTACATCATAAATTGCAAAACCAGAATAAATTGAACCGCCAGGACTATTAATATATATCTGTATATCCTTACTATTTAAATTATTTAGATATATTATTTGACAAACAACAGAATTAGCTAGGTAATCGTCTACTACTCCTGTTATAAATATTATTCTTTCTTCTAATAATCTAGTGTATATGTCTGTAAAATTTCCTTTATAAGAAACATAAGGAATATAGTTTTTTATCATTTTAAAAAATTTTTTAACAAAATAAAAACTTCAGAAGATCTTTTTTTTTTAACAAAATTTATTCTTTTAAAATATTTAAATTTAGAAGAAAAAAATATTATTTCATTATCAAGATAGTTCATAGTTTTAAATAATATAGATCCTTTACTTTTTAAAAATTCAAAAGAAAATAAAATTATTTTTTTTAAATGTCTTTCTAAATAAATTTTATTTAAATTTTTGCTATCAGTTAATTTAGGACAAGAATCTGACAATATAAGATCGACTTTTTTTATTAAATATATTTTTAGTTTTTTTTTTATAAAATTATTATTAAAAGAACCTTTTAAAAAATTTTTGTTTTTAAAATCTTTTATATCAATAGATATAAAATTAAAAATATTTTTTTCCTTTAAATAAGAATCCCAACCGCCAGGATAGCTTCCAAGTTCTAATATTCTTAAATTTTTATTTAATAAATTATATTTTTCATTAATTTTTTTTAATTTAAAATATGAATTTGTTATTTTCATTTATAACATTTATACTATTAATATTATAATATTTATTTTTATTAGACAATAAAAAAAAATATATCCTGTTTATGTCAGTTAAAAAAGGTATTTTATAATATTTTATTTTTTGTAAAAAAATATTATTTATTTTTTTATTTTTTTTGTTCATAAAAACTAATGTTCTTAAAAAATTTTTAAATATAAAGTATTTTTGTTTAAAATTTTTAATTAAAAAAAATTTTATATTATTTTTTCTAATTTTCTTTAAAAAATATAAATCTATATTACCTATTATAAATATTTTATCAAAATTAATATTAATTTTGTAATTATTTTTAAATATTTTAAAAATAAATTCCTTTATATTCTTTGAATATACAATTATTTCTCCTGTAGATTTCATTTCAGGCCCCAAATTTAAAAAACTATTCTTGTATTTTTCAAAACAAAATATTGGTTCTTTAGCATAAAAAAATTTACTATTTTTAATATTAAAATTTTTAAAATTATTGAAAATTATTGACTTCATAGAATAATATGTTATATCTATATTAGTAGACTTAGACAAAAAAGGTACACTTCTAGAAGCTCTAGGGTTAAGTTCTAATAAATATAAACTTTTATTTAAAGTATTAAACGAATATTGTATATTAAATGAACCTATTATTTTAAACAAACTTGAAATTTTTTTAGATATAATAATTATTTTTTTTTCTAATTTTTTTCCTAATAAAGTAGGGAAAAAAGAACAAGAATCTCCTGAATGAATACCTGTTTTTTCTATTTGTTGTAATAAAGGAAATATAAAGGTTTTTTTTTTGTTACTTATCCCATCAACATCTATTTCTATACTATTTTTTAGATATTTATCTACTGTAATAGGATAGTTTATAGACCTTTTTACTATAAATTTTTTATAGTAAAATCTTAATTGGGATTCGCTATTTATTATTTTCATGTCTTTACCACCTAAAACAAAAGAAGGACGTATAAGAAAAGGGAACTTGTTATTAAATAGCTTAACAAAATCTAAAGATTTTTTAACTATTTGGTTTTCTGGTTTAATAATATCTAGTCCATATATTTTGTTAAAAAATATTTTTCTATCTTCTGCTTCAACAATATTTTTTAAATTTGTTCCAAGAACATTAATTTTAAAAGTAATTAATTTTTTTAGTAAGTAATTACTTACTTGTCCACAAAATTGCAATATTAATCCTTTTATGTTTGATTTTAAATAAATATCAAATATACTTTCAAAATATACAGGTAAAAAATAAAGAATATCAGAAGAATTAAAATCAGTCGAAACAGTTTCAGGATTGTTATTCAAAACAGAAGAACCTATTTTATTTTTTTTTAAAAAATTAAGCGCATGAACGCAACAGTAGTCAAATTCTATACCTTGTCCAATTTTATTTGGACCTGAACCTATTATTAATATTGTTTTGTAATTTTTTATTTCATTTTTACAAAAATACTCGGAATAATAATAGTTATTTTTATTTTCGTATTCATTTGAACAACCATCTGCTTTTATAAAAGAAGGAATTATTGATAATTTTTTCCTTAAATGAATTAATTTTTTACATCTTAAAGAAATAATTTTTGATATTCTAATATCACTAAATCCATTTATCTTTAAATCTTTTAACAGATTTTTATTTATTACTAAATTTTTACTTTTTTTAGCTTTATTTTCTATTTTTACTATATTATATATTTTTTTTATAAAAAATAAGTCTATTTTAGTAATAATGCTTATTTTTTTTATAGAAAAACCTTGTTTTATTAATTCAAATATATTTATTAATCTCTTATTATTTGCATAATATATTTTTTTAAATAAATTTATTTTATCATAAACTTCATTATCAAATCCGTAGTGGTTATCATTATTAATACTTAGTTGTATTGATCTTTCTAAATTCTTAGATATAGACATTATTTCACCTACAGATTTCATTTGATTATTTAATATTTCGTTATTTTTAAAGAATTTTTCATGAGAAAAAATTGGATATTTTATTATGTTATAATCTATATTTGGTTCAAAATAAGAAACAAAATCTTTAATAGTAAAATTTTTTAAATTTGAAATTTTTTTACCTAAACTTATTTCTGCTGACACTGCAGCTATTGGATAACTTGTTGCTTTAGAAGCTAAAGCGCTTGATCTAGATAATCTTGGATTAACTTCTATAAGAAAATATTTTCCGTTATTAGGATTTATAGCAAATTGTAAATTTGCTCCTGTTTTTTTTATTTTTAATATTTTTATTATTTTTTTAGAAATTGATCTTATATATTGATACTCTTTATCAGTTAAAGTTTGTAATGGAGAGACACAGACGGAATCTCCTGTATGAATGCCAACAGGATCTATATTTTCAATACAACAAACAACTATGAAATTTTTATATTTGTCTTTTAATATTTCTAATTCTATTTCTTTATAACCATAAAGAGATTCTTCTATTATTACTTCGTTATTACCTGAAATTAACAAACATTTATTATAATTATTTATAAAAGATTTTAAATTATTAACTAAAGAACCACCTAAACCACCCAATGTATATGAAGGTCTTATTGAAATTTCTTTTTTATTTGTATTTCTTATTATTTTTTTTCTTATTTTTAAAGCGTAGTTAATATTTTTTGCTATATAAGATAAAGAAACTCTTATTTTATTTTTTTTCATTAATCTTCTAAAAATACTCCTGCTTTCCGCATTTAATATAGATTTAATACTTGTTCCCATCAAATTTATTTTATTTTCTTTAGATATATTTATTGCTAAATTTAAAGCTGTTTGACCACCGGAGCATGGATACAAGTATTTTATATTTTCTTTTAATATTATTTTTTTTAAATTTTCTAAATTTATATCTTCCATATAAATTTTATGACAAATATTTTTATCTGTCATAATAGTTGCTGGATTGTTATTTAAAAGTATAACTTTTATATTATTTCTTTTAAATATTTTGCAAACCTGAACTCCAGAATAATCAAATTCACAAGCTTGTCCAATAATAATTGGACCAGATCCTATAACTAATAATTTTTTCATAGCATTTTTATAAAATAATCAAAAATAAATTCTGAATCCTTTGTTCCTGGACAAGATTCAGGATGTCCTTGAAATGTTATTATATTTTTTTTAAAAAATCCTTGATTTTTATTATCTTTTAAATTATAAATATATTTGCTTTTATTTTTTATGTAATAGTTGTGATTTTGAGTAGTTATAATGTTTTTATCAAAAAATTTTACTGGATAATTACTTCCATGTTGACCTATATAATCTAAAAATATTTTTTTACCCATAGCTAAAGAAATTATTTGGTGGCCAAGACAAATACCCATAATTGGTTTTTTTATATTTATCAAATATTTTGCATAATCAATAATTTTTTTGTTTTCTCTTGGATCTCCTGGTCCATTTGTTATTAAAACACCATCAAAATTCTTTATGTTAATTTTATTATTAATATAATCTTTTGTGATAACTAAAGAAAATATTTTTTTTTCATCTAATATTCTTAAAATATTTTCTTTTAATCCTAAATCTATAACCAAAACTTTTTTTTTATATATATTAAATTTTGAGTACGAATAATTAACGTAATTAAAATTAAAAAAAATTTTTTTTTTTAAATTTTTTTTTAATTTTTTAAAGTATATATTAATTTTATTATATCCCTTTTTTATTTTTTCAAAAATTTCTCTTGTTCTATTAGTTTCAAGTAATAGAGAATTATTTACTTTTAAAATATGCTTTAAACTTTTTACTGATCTATAATTACTATAGTAATCTCTATATTTATTAACTATAATTCCAGAAGAAAATACTCTTATTGATTCATTATCTTTAAAATTTACCCCTGTATTTCCTATGTTAGAACTAAGAAATAAAATTATATTATTATAATAACTTGGGTCAGTAATTATTTCTTGATATCCTAAATTTGAATTATTAAAAGTTATTTTTCCGTAAAAATTTTTTTTTTTACCGTAAGAAAATAATTTAAAAGTTTTTCCATCTTCAAATCTTAAATAACATTTTTTTTTATAATGCATAATAGATATTTAATAATTGACGTAGAAACAACAGGATTATATGTTGAAAAAGGAGATAGAATAATAGAAATAGCATACATATATTTAAAAAAAGGAAAAGTAAAAAAAATATTTAATACTTTAATAAAAAGTAATAAAAAAATTTCTAAAAATTCTTATTTAATTAATAAAATAAAAAACAGTATGTTAAAAAATAAACCTAGATTTATAGATATACACAAAAAATTATTGAGATTAATAAAAAAGTGTTACTTAGTAATTCATAATGCAAAATTTGATATTAAATTTTTAAAAAAAGAATTTGAAATTATAAAAATTAAAGTTAAATTTATAGTTATAGATACACTTAGAATATTTAGAAAAATATTTCCAGGAAAAAAAAATACACTAAAAAAAATTTCTGAGAGAATCGGAATAAAAAATAATAATTTATTTCACAGAGCTTTATATGATGCTATATTATTGTATAAAATCTTTGTTTATTTATTAAATAAACAAAGTATGATTGCAAAGATATCTTAAAGGTAAAGTTTAATCTTGCCAAGATTAATTATGCGAGTTCAAATCTCGTTCTTTGCTTAAGGTAAGATTGCAGAATGGTAAATGCTTTAGTTTGCAAAACTATTTTTTATCGGTTCAAGTCCGATTCTTACTTTTTTTTTTATAAAAAAATTATTAATTCTTATTTTTTTAGAGTAAAATTTCCTATTGCTTCTTCTTTTAGATATTTTTTTTTTAGGTACTGCCATTTTCTCAATAACTCAATTGGTAGAGTAGTGGACTGTTAATCCATTAGTTCTTGGTTCAAATCCAAGTTGGGAAGAATAACTAATATATAAAATAATGCAAAAATATAGGATTTGAAGTTGACATATTTATTATATAAAAATATTTACCTATTTTAATATTAATCTTTAAATTACAAAAAAAATTAAAGTATTTTTTTTTTAAAATTTTTCCTTTATAACAAATTATTTTATTTTTTGTATTTTTATCAAATATCCAAAATTTAATATTATCTAATTTTCTAATTTTATTTTTGTATTTTATAATCATTTTTTTTTTTAATTAATTTTAATATTTTAACTAATCCTTTTGATAAATTAATTCCATTTGATATATATATTTTAAAATAATTATTATAAAATATTATTATTTTTTTTTTTTTATCTATAAAACCTATTTTTTTTATTTTTTTAGAATTTATTTTTCTAGAATCTAAAACGCATATTTTATATATAAATTTACTACCTGTTTTTTTAAATTTTGCTTTTAACATTTTATAAATTTATTTATTTTATATTTTATTTTTTTAATAAACATATTTTTTATGTCATTAATAAAAAAACTTCCTATTGCTATATTATTATGACTATTTAAAAATTTTTTGAAATATTTTTTTTTTTTTATATGAAAACCTACTATACTATATTTATTTTTATTTTTTATTTTTTTTAAAATTTTTTCTTTTTTTTCCAAATGATAGTAGAAACATTCTTTTTTATTACAGTATATTTTTATTTTTTTATAAGGTACTAAAAATATTAAATATTTTATTATTTTTTTATATATGTATTTTTTAATATTGTAAGGTAAGTCAATTATAATTAATTTATGTATAAATTTATTTTTTATATAATAAAAAATTTTTTTTTCTCCTATTTCTAAAACACTATCGTAATAACATACTATTATTATTCTAAAAAAATTTTTATATTTTTTTTTTATTTTTTTTAATACTTTTAATATTTTTACTTTATTATGAAATTTTTTGTATTCTTTTTTTATTACATAACTATCTAAATAACTATAGTAATAAGGTATACCTATTTCTATTTTTGATATTTTTTTTTTTTTTAAATAGTTAAGTATTTGAAAAAAAAATTTTTTGTTAGGAAAAAAAGGTATTAGAAATGGCAAAAATTTCATTTTATTAATCTTAAATCTTTTTCTCCAGAACCAGAAAGATTTATTAAAAAATTTTTATTTTTATTTTTTTTAGATGTTTTAATAGCCTGATATATAGCATGAGAAGATTCTATGGAAGGTATTATACCTTCTATTTTTGAAAATTCAAAAAAAGCTTTTTTTGAATTTTTATTATCAACACATTTATAATTTACAATTTGTTTTTTATATAAAAAACAATGTTCAGGTCCTACTGAAGGATAATTTAATCCAGAAGAAATTGATTTTAAGTTAACAAGTTTTTTATTTTTTTTTAAAACTAATGTTTTACATCCATTTATTACTGATATTTTACCTTTTTTAAAAACTGAGTTTTTTTTATTTTTACCACATGCCTCTACACCTATTAAATTAGACTTATATCTTTTTTTTATAAAATTATAAAAAAAACCTATGCAGTTAGAACCACCACCAATACAAGCTAAAAAATAATCTATTTTTATAGATAACTTTTTTATTTCATCAAAACATTCTTTACCTATTATTTTTTGAAAATCTCTTACCATTAAGGGATAAGGGTGAGGTCCAACAACACTTCCTACTAAATAATATGATTTTTTATTTTTCATCCAGTACATTATAGCTTCATCTATAGCTTCTTTTAAATCTTTATTTCCCTTTTTTACAATAAATACTTTTGCTCCTAAAAATTTCATCTTTTTATAGTTATTAATTTGTTTTTTATAATCATTATAACCCATAAATATAATACATTTAACATTATAATAAGAACAAATAGATGCAACAGATAACCCATGTTGTCCAGCACCTGTTTCTGCTACTATTTCTTTTTTACCCATTTTTATAGCTAGTAACATTTGACCTATTGTATTGTTTATTTTATGTGAATTTGTAAAATTAAGATCTTCTCTTTTGAAAAAAAAATTATTTTTATATTTATAACTTAAATTTTTAGCAAAATATATTAAAGATGGCCTTCTTGAAAATTTCTTTATTTCTTTATAAACCTCATTTAAAAAATTTTTTTTTTTATAATATATATAATTTTTGTATATATTATTTGTTTTTTCATACATAAAATTTGGTATAAAAGAACCCCCATATTTACCGAAAAAACCTTCTCTATCAGGATAATTGTATTGCATTTTTAATTTTTTTTTTTAAAAAATAAATTTTTTTTTTATCTTTATTACCATTTTTTTCTATTGAAGAAGATATATCGTAATAATATAAATTCTTCAATATAGGTACATTTTTTTCACTTATTCCTCCTGAAATAATTATTTTTTTATTTTTAAAAATAAAAAAATAATTATTTTTTTTACCCGTTCCGCCATATTGACATTCTAAATTTTCTAAATTTAAATAATTTATTTTAGAAATTTTTAAATAATTAAATATTTCTTTATTTTCATAAAAATTGTTTGATATATAAAAAATTTTTATAAAACTTATATTTAATTTTTTTGATAATTTCAAACATTCTAGATAGTTTTCATTACCATGAAGTTGAAATTTGAATATAAAATGTTTAATAATTAATTTATTTATTAAATTTATACTTTGATTTACTAAAACTAATATTTTTTTATATTTATATCTTTTAGAAAAAATATTGCATAAACTATTATAGTTTAAGTATCTTTTACTTTTACTATAAATAACAAATCCTAAAATGTTTATTTTTATTTTCAAAATATTTTTAATATCATTAAAAGACTTAATTCCGCAAATCTTAATTTTTTTTTTTAATTTCATTTATAATTAATTTTAAAGTTCTATATATAGGTTCTGTAGCTCCCCATATTAATTGATCGCCAACACAAAAAATAGAAAATGTTTTATTTTTTATTTTTCTAATTCTTCCTACAAATATTTTTCTCTTACCGGTAACATATGATGGATTCAATTTTTTGTTTATTTCTTTATTGTTTACATAAACAACATATTTATTGAATTTTATTATATTATTCTTAAATTTTTTTAAACTTATGTCTTTATTAATCTTAATAATTATTGATTCAGAATGACATCTTAGTACATTTACTCTAACACAAGTACTATGAATACTTAAATTGTATTTTAAAATTTTTTTAGTTTCTTCTTCAGTTTTAGTTTCTTCTTCAGTTTTATCATTTTTTATTTTTCCTATTTTCGGAATTAAAGAATAGTTTAAAAAATCACCATTTTTTTTATTCAAATAATATATTTTTTTTATGTGTTCTAAAATATAATTTTTATCATTAATTTTTATATTTTTTTCATAACTTTTTATTAATTTATATGTTTTTATATAACCTTCGCCTGATATTGATTGATATGTATTACAAAAAATTCTTTTTATTTTATATTTATTTAATATACCTCCTATTGATATTAATAATATTGAAACAGTACAATTAGAGCCACAAAAAACTTTTTTATTTTTAATGTTTTTTAATATGTCTTTTTTATTTATTGGGTTTAAACATATTGTTGAATATTTTTTTAATCTATAATATGATGAAAAATCTAACCAATATCCTTTCCAAAGATTTTTTCTTAAAGATGAAAATATTTTTTTTGAAAAAAAAGAATCTTTACAATTTATAATAATTTCATATCTTTCTAATTTTTCTAAAAATTTATTATTTAAAAAAAATTTTTTACCTAAAATAATTGATTTATATTTTTTTAACAAATGTTTAGATCTTTTTTTGAACTCTTCACTTACTAAACCTCTATCTGCTATTAAAGCTATTTTAACCATTTTTAAAAAGTTTTTTTAAAAAATTTTTAAAAAAAATAAAATTGTTTAAACTAAAAAAAGTTATTATTTTAATTTTTTTAATTAATATATTTTTTATATTATTATATAATAAAAAAATATAAATTCTTGAAAAAATATTTTTATATTCATAAAAATATTTTATAAAACAATAAGGAACTTGAATTCCACAATTATTAAAAGAATTAATTAATTCTGAAATATCTTTAAAAACAAAAAAACCAGGTATCAAAAAAATGCTATTAATTTTTAATTTATATAATAACAAAGATTCAGAAAAATTTAAATGTTGCGTTATAATACTTTTTGCTTTAAAAAAAAATATTTTTCTTCTTATATAAATTTTAGATTTACTATTTAAATAAGAATTTTTAAAATATTCAGGATATAAAGTTAAGTAAATATTATTTTTTTTAAAAAAATTATAAAATTTATAGAAATTAAATTTTATAATTTTATTTTTGTCTCCTTTTAATAACAAAAATCTATTTAATGAATTGTTATTAATAACATATAAATCTTTAAAAAATAAAAAAAGGTTAATAGTTAAATTATAATGAAATATAATTTTTTTTTTAATTTTCAGTAAATAAAATAAAAAAAAATAATTAAAATTTCTATTGTTTTTATTTTTAAAAACAATAGAAATTTTATAAAATTTATTAAATTTTTTTAAAAATAAATATCTTATTTTTTTTTTTTTTAATTTAAAAGGAAATATTTCTAATAATAATTTCAAGAGAGAAAGGGATTCGAACCCTTGACAGATATTTTTTACTGTATGCGTTTTCTAAACGCACGACTTAAACCGCTCATCAATCCCTCTTTTACGAGAAACAGGACTTGAACCTGCAAAACTTAGAACCTAAATCTAATGTGTTTACCATTTCACCACTCTCGTTTACCAATGATGAGATTTGAACTCACAAGCTCTCGCGTTACCACCTTAAGGTAATGTGTTTACCATTTCACCACATTGGTTTTTTTTTTTTTTTATATTTTAAATATTTTTTTTTTATATTTATTATTTTTTTTAAACCTCTCATGCTACTAAAATCTTTTTTATGAATTAAAAAATGATTTTTTAATTTTTTAATTCTTTCATTAATTTTTTTAATCATATAAATAATATTTATAAATATAGTAAGAATAAAAAGAATTTATAAATTTAATATCGTATAAAACTACAATAAAATCAAAAATATTTATTTTGTTATAATTTTTTTCGTTTATATAAAAACGATTTGTTATTAAATAATTACTTTCTATAAATAAAAAAAAATAATTATTTATTTTTTTTTTTTCAATTAATATACCTGAAAAAAATTTTTTTCCAAGTATTATAGGAAATTTTTTTACAGCTAAATCTTTTAAATTAGTTATTATTAAATCCAAAGAATTTTTTTCTTCTAATAAAAAATTATTTTTATTATTTAAAAAAGAATTTTTTATTTCTTTTTTTTTTAAAACAGTAATTTGATTATTAAATATATTTTTAAAGCTGTTATAATTTTTTTTATAATTTTCATACTCTGAAATTAAAAAAAATTTGTTTTTATTAAAACAATCAAAACATCCAGAAAATATAAGTGAATATATAACTCTTTTATTTACTATAGATTTGTTTATTCTAAAATAAAAATCAAAAAAATTTTTATAATCTTTTTGATTTCTTTCTTTTATAATTTCATCACCAACATTAATTCCTATGCCTTTAATAAAAACAAATCCTATATAAATTTTTTTTTTTTTAATAGAAAAAAAATTTTTAGATTTATTTATATGAGGTTTACAAAAATATATCTTATTATATATCATATCTTTATATAATAATTTTATTTTTTTCTTATTTTTAAAACTATAATTCAAACTACAAATATAAAATACCTCTTTATAATTAGATTTTAACCAAGCCATATAATATGTAATGTATGAATAAGAAACAGCATGAGCTTTGTTAAAACTGTAACCAGAATACTTTTTAAAAAATTCAAAATCTTTATTTTTTATATTTTTTTTTAAAAATAATGACCTTGCAATTTTAATGTCTTTTTTTTTTCCTTTGCAAATACAAGATCTTATTATATCTGCTTCGTACATATTAAAATTGTAACCTTTTTTTAATATTTTCATTAATTGTTCTTGAAATATTAAAATTCCTCTAGTTTCAAATAATATTTTTTTAAATTTTGATAAATATTTATCTCCTTTATATATGCAATAATCATTTATAAGGCATATAGGTCCTGGTCTATATAAAGATATAATGTTTACTATATCATTAAAACTATTTGGTTTAATTATCCTTAAATATTTTTTCATTTGGTAACTTTCTAATTGAAAAACACCCGTTGTATTTCCTTTTTTAATTAAATCAAATGTATTTTTATTATTAAAGTCTAAAGAAAAAAAGCTAAAGTTTATTTTTAATTTTTTAATAATGTTATTCAATAATGATAAAGTATTTAAACATAAAAAATCAAATTTTATAAAACCAAGTTTTTGAATAGAAAACTTATCAAACTGAGTTATAAATACTTTATCATTATTATTATAATATAATGGCATAAAATTATAATATTTTTTATTTGTTATTATAACACCACCAGCGTGTTTTCCTATATTTCTAATATATCCACTTATTTTTACTGTTATATTTATTATTTTATAAAATCTTATATCATTTCTATATTCATTTGGTATATTAGATTTTTTTTTAATAAATTTAATAAATTCTTTATAATCTTTTATGTTATTAAATATTTTAGATAATTTATCAACATAGTTATAACCATATCCTAAAATTCTACCACTATCCCTTATAGAATTTTTAAAAGAAAATTTCCCAAAAGTTACAATATTAAAAACTTTTTTTATACCATATTTTTTTTTCAAATAATTTATTACATCATTTCTTTTTTCTTTACAAAAGTCTATATCAAAATCTGGTATAGACTTTTTTTTGTAATTTAGAAATCTTTCAAAATATAAACCATATTTAATAGGATCAATTTCTGTAATACCAAATACGTATGCTACTAGAGAACCTGAGCTAGACCCTCTACCTGGACCTACTATTATTTTTTTTTTTTTAGACCATTTTATAAAGTCCCTAACTATAAAAAAATAGTTTGAAAAACCCATTTTATATATTATTTTTAATTCTTTTAAAAATCTTTCATAATATTTCTTATAGTTATTATTAAAAAATATTTTTTTTTTTTTAAATATTTTTATTGATTTTTTAAAAAAATATTTTTTTTTTATATTTTTTTTAAAAAATTTTAGTTTTTTTTTTTTATAATCGAAATTATATTTGTTTTTTTTAAAAATATTATAAAAATTTTCATTAAATTTACAATAAAATTTTTTATAATGTTTTTTATCAATTAAATATTGATTTTTATATTTTTTTATATATTTATTATCTTCGTTTAAAAATTTTTTTTTTATTATAAAATTTTTATATTTAAAAATTTCAAAATTTTTTTTTTTTATAAATCTTACAGGGTGTAGACATAAAATTTTTATTTTTTTTTTTTTTGCTATATCATATATATATTTACTTGTTTTGTAAGATTTCTTATCAAATATATTTATTTCTAATATTATATTTTTAATTTTTTTAAATACTTTATTTTTATTATTTATTTTTTTCAAACAATTTGTTAATAAACCTTTATTACTACTAGATAAAATGTTAATTCCTTTTAATTTATAAATTTTTTTATATGGAACAATTTTTTTTTTACTTATTATTTTACATAAATTTTTATAACCTAAACAATTTTTAACTATTATTGTTAAATTTCCTTTTATTCTTTTACTTTTAAAATTACAATATGTTTCTATATCACATCCAAGAAGTATATTGAATTTTTTGTTTTTAAATTTTTCAAAAAATTCTAAAGAACCAGAAATATTGTTGAAATCTGTTATGATTAAGTTTTTATAACCTATTTTTTTTACTTCCTTAAATAATTTATTTATTTTAACTGATCCTTTTTCTAAGGAATATTCAGTATAAATTTTAAAGTTATAAGACATTGATAGGCCGTGCGTGATTCGAACACGCAACCAAAGGATTATGCAAAAAATATAACTAGATTTTCATCTAGGATCGGACTTTTTCTTAGTTTTAAACTTCTCCCGTAAAGTCTCTACACGTTCCATTAAGGCTTCGCTCGTAATTAGCTTAGTTATCACTTTAGCTTTTTTCGAATTTGAGAGATTATTTATTTTAAAAAATAAAACCCAAAGAGTCCTCTGCTCTACCGTTGAGCTAACGGCCTTTTATCAATTTTTTAATTATTCTTAATATTGAAGGTTTTTTTAATCTTTTTATTGCTATAGCTTCTATTTGTCTTACTCTTTCTCTAGTTATACCAAATATTTTTCCTATTTCTTCTAATGTATGACATTTATTATTAAATAATCCAAATCTTTTTATCAATATTTCTTTTTCTCTTTTTTTTAATGTATTTAGAATTTCTTCGATTATTTTGCTACAGAAACTTTTATGTAATTTTAATTCAAAATTTTTTTCATTTTTATCCTCTATAATATCTTTATATGAAGTGTTCTCATTACTATAAACAATATCTTCGAAAGAAGAAAAGTTTTTTGAAATATTTATTAAATTATCTATTTTTTTTTTTTTTATTTCTAATTTTTCGCTTATATATGAGTTTTTTATTTCTCTTTTTTTTTTTCTACTGTATAAATTTGAGATTTTTTTTATTTTGTTTAACAAATCATTCATATGCACTGGTATTCTTATTATTCTAGAATGATCAGATATTGATCTTGAAATAGATTGCTTAATCCACCATGTTGAATAAGTTGAAAATTTAAAACCTTTTTTATAATCGAATTTATCAATCGATTTGTATAATCCTAATATTCCTTCTTGAACTATATCTTTAAAATTAACTCCTTTATTACTATAAAGTTTTGAAATAGATATAACTAATCTTATATTAGATTCTACCAAACTATTTTTAATTAGTCTATATTTGTTATAATATTCTATTATTCTATTATATGAACTAAAATAAATAAATATTTTTTTTCTTATATTTTTAATTTTTGATATTTCATAAATTTTTATTTTATATTTATTTAATATTTTTTTTATATTATTAAATATTTTTATTTTAAAAATATTTATAAATTTAATTAAATATTTTTCGTAAAATCTTATTTTTATTATTTTTTTTTTATTATTTTTATTTTTACATATATAATAAAATATACTTTTTTTTTTTTCTTTTATTTTTATAAATCCATTTTTAATCTTTATTCTTTTTTTTTTATTTAAGTAATTAAAAAATTTTATTTTCTTATTTGTAAAAAATTTATAATAAATTTTTCTTATTATAAATTTTGTAAAAAAATTATTAGAAAAAAAAATATTATTAATATTTTCTAATAAAAAATTTAAACTTTTGAATATTTTTTTTTCTTCTTTTTTTTTTAACCTTTTTTTTTTTAAATCATAAATTTTCATGTTTTATTTTATTATAAAAAGATATTAATTTATTATATCTAATTTTTTTTATTATTTTTTTTTTATATTTAAATATTATTTTTAAAATTTTCTTTTTTAAAAAATATTCTATATTTAAAAATATAAATTCAAAAATATTTATTTTGTTAAATTTATAGAATTTTTTAAAATCTTTTTTTTTAAAATTTTTAAAAAATAAATCAGGATCTGATCTATTAATTTTTAAATAAAAAATTTTATTTAATAGATTATAATTAAAATAATATTTTTTATTTAACAAATTATAGTAAAAGCTAAATCCCGCTAAGTCACAATCCATAATAAATACAATTTTTTTTTTAGTTTTTTCTAAAATAAAAAATTGTTTTAAACTTAAATCACTTCCCATTATACAAACAGAATTTTTAATTCCGATATCATACAATCTAAAAAAATCAAAAAAACCTTCAACAACAAAAATTTCATTTTTATTATAAAATTTATTTTTGAATAATTCATAAAAACCAAAAATAATATTTTTTTTATTAAATTTATAAAAATTTCTAGAAAAAAAATACTTAGGTTTTCCAAATTTATTATTGATAGCAAAAGATAACAAATAGCCATTTTGGTCTTTTATTGGAATTATTATAGAATTTTCATAAAAAACTATTTTTTTTCTCTTAATAATTAATATTTTTTTTAATAATAAACTTTTTATTTCTTTTTTTTTAAAAAATTTTTTAAAATTTACTTTGTTTGAGTTTATTAAAAATTTTTTTATTAATGATTTACTATCAAATCCTCTTTTTAATAAATAATTATTTATAAAATTTTTATTTTTATTTTTTAAATTTTTATAAATTTTTTCTAAAAAAAAATTATTTTTTTTTTTTTTTAGATATTTAATTAAATAATCAATATTTCCGCTATTTTTACATCCAAAACAATAATAGTATTTTTCTTTTTTATTTATCAAAAAAGATTCGTTTTTTTCTTTGTGAAAAGGACATAAAGCCCAGTACCTTTTTTTTATCTTTTTTATTTTTAATAACTTTTTAATTTTATTTAAAAAATTTTTCATTAATTTAATTATGTATATAATAAGTTTAGAAAGTACATTTGATGATACTTGTTTTTGCATATACAATTTTAAAAAAAACAAAACCTTTGAAATAAAAATAACTCATAAATATAAAAAATATTTAGGAATAATTCCAAAATATGCTACAAATAACCATATAAAAAATTTTAAAAAAATTTTTTCTATAATTTTGAATTATTTTAATTTTAATGATGTTAAATTTATATCATACTCAAGTAAACCTGGATTATCAGGTTCAATAAATATTTCAAAAAAATATTGTAAATCTTTATCTGAAATATTAAAAGTAAAAGTTATAAAAATAAATCATTTAAAAGCTCATATTTTTTCTAATTTTATAGGAAAGGTAATATTTTATCCTTTCATTTCTTTTTTAATTTCAGGTGGAAATACAATATTTTATTTAGTAAAAAATATAAAAGAAATTAAAAAAATAGGTGGAACAATAGACAATTCTGTAGGTGAAGTTTTAAATAAACTAGGTAGAAAAATAAAAAGAATTTATCCTGTACATAATTATATAGAAAAAAATTATAAAAAAAAGTATTTAATAAAAAATATTATCAAGTATCCAAAAACAAAAAAAAATTATATAAGCTTAAGTGGAATATACACAAAATATTTTTTTTATTACAAAAAAAATATTTATAGTACAAAAGAAATTATATTAAATTTTTTTAAAAATATTATTTTAATAATAAAAAAAAAAATTATATATTTTTATAAAAAATATAGAATAAATAATTTTTTTATGTGTGGGGGTTTTTCTAAAAATACATATTTTAGAAAATTAAAAATAAATTTTATAAAAATAAAATTTTGCAGTAAAAAATTCTGTGAAGATAATGCTACAATGATATCTCATTTAACATTTTTAAAAAAATGGCATATTTTACAAAAGTAAAAATTAAAAATATAAAAAAAAAAATAATTGAATATAATATAAGAAATTCAAAAATAAAAGGAATAAAAGAAGGCACAACAAATAGTAATTACGTTATTAATACAAAAGAAAAAAATTATATACTTACTATTATTGAAAATAATTTAAGTTTAAAAAATATTTTTAACATAATTTATTTTCAAAATCTTTTGTACTATAATAATATAAAAGTTCCAAAATTTATCAAAAGTAATTTTGGAGAATACATTTTTTTAATTAAAAATAAATATTCATTAATAACAACTTTTTTATATGGTAAAAAAGTTGAAAATAAATATATTAAAATATGTTATTATTTAGGATTGGAATTAAGTAAAATACATAATATTAATTATTTTAATATTCAAAAAAACTTTATGGTAACTAATAATATAGTTATTTTATACAATAAAATTAAAAAAAAAATACCTAAAAAATATTTTTACTTTATAGATAATGAAATTAAAAAAGACATAAATTATGAAAAAAAAATTTTAAATAAAAATATAAAATATAAAAATTGCCATTGTGATATATTTAAAGATAATGTTTTTATAAAAAATAGAAAAATATTAGGTGTTTTTGATTTTTATTATTTTTCTAAGGAAAATTATTTATTTGACTTAGCAATATTTATTTGTGAATGGTGTTTTAAAAAAAAAATATATTTTAGAAAATTTTATTATTTTTTAAAAGGATATATGATAAAAAATAATGAAATTTTAAATTTTAATTACTTTTTATCATATTTAAGAAAAATATCAATAAGATT
Organism: Candidatus Vidania fulgoroideorum; assembly: GCF_053760525.1. Taxonomy (NCBI): domain Bacteria; kingdom Pseudomonadati; phylum Pseudomonadota; class Betaproteobacteria; genus Candidatus Vidania; species Candidatus Vidania fulgoroideorum. The sequence goes on along the minus strand of NZ_CM132394.1, from coordinate 43,935 downwards.
TATGATAACAAGATTCATTAATATAAAAAAAAAAGAATATCTAACAAAAAATCCATATAAATATTTAAGAATATTAATATATATTAATATTTTAAAAAAAAATATTATTTTAAATTTAAAAAAGATATTATATTTATGTGAAAAATTTCATAATAAAACAAGTTAAAAAAGATATTATACTAAATAAATTTTTAAATATAGTAACAAGATTTTCACCTGAACCTAGTGGTTGTTTACATTTAGGTCATTTAAAATGTTTTTACATAAATTACTATATCTATTCAAAATTTAATGGTAATTTTTATTTTAAAATTGATGATTCTAATCCAAAAAAAATAAATGATATATATACTAAAAGTATAATAAGAAATTTTATTATTTTAACAAAAAATAGATTAAATATATATTACTCAAGTAATTATTTTAAAAAATCATATATTTTTGTTAAAAAATTTATAAGAATAGGTCATTCATATATAGATAGTCAAAGTAAAATAAGTTATATATTAAAAAAAGGAAGTTATAATAAAAAAGGAAAAAGATCATTATTTTATAATAGAAAAATAAAAGAAAAATATTATTTGTTAAAAAAAATGAAATCTGGTTTATTTAAAGAAAATGAACACTGTGTAAGATTAAAAATAAATATGAACTCAAATAATATTTTATTAAGAGATCCTATTATATATAGAATAATAAAAAAAAAACATATATATAATTATTTTAAAATTTATCCTTCTTATGATTTTATAAATAGTTATACAGATTATTATGATAAAGTAAGTCACTCTATATGTACAATGGAATTTTACAATAATAAAGTTTTATACAATTATTTAATTTATCTATATAATCATGTGGATAAAAATTCATTTTTTCCTAAACAAATTGAATTTTTTAAATTAGAAATAAATGGAGAATTATTAAGTAAGAGGAAAATAAAAATTTTTATGAAAAAAAAAAACATAAAAAATTGGAATAGCAGAAAACTCCTAACTTTTAATGGATTACTAAACAGAGGTTTTGATTTAAAAAGTATAAAAGAATTTGTTATAAAAACAGGATATACAAAAAATAAGTCATCAGTAAGTATATCTCTATTAAATAAAATTTTTTTTAAAAATAATAAAAATTTAGAAAAAATAATTGTTTTGAAAAATACAAAATTAATATTTTTAATTAAAAAATCAAATTTTATATCTCTAAATATTGAAAATGATATTTTAAATTCAATAAATTTTAGAAAAATATTAATAATAAATAATTTTTTTACATCTTATTTATTTAAAAATTATTTTATAATATTAGGAAATTCTATTTATAAAAGCAATTATATAAAATCAATAAAAAAAAAAAAAAAAATTTTAGTATATTTTATAAAAAATGATATTATAAAAGAATACTATGTTGAATTTAATTTAATTAAAAATTTAAAATTAAATAAAAATTATATATTTGAAGGTATTGGAATATTTAAATTCATTAAATTTTTTGGTAAAAAAAAATATTTTAGTGAAGTTGTTTTATATAAAGAAAAGCAAAATAAGCCGGGTTCTGTATAATTTGACTATTTATTTAAAAATAAAGCTTTATAAATTATTATTATATAATTTCTTAAATAAAGAAAACATTAATATAATATTTCTATTATATAAGGTATAACCTTTTCACCATTTTTTTTAAAAAATGTATTTTTTCTGTTGTTTTATTAAAATTTATCATTAGATGCTGTTAACATCTTATTTACTTAAGCCCGGACTTTCCTATTTTAAAATAAAAAAAATATTTTTTTTTGCTTTTAATATAAAATATGAAATGGTCAAAAAGATTTAAAAAACCTATATCAAATGATTTTAAAGATTATACTTTTTCGATATCGAAAGATATAAGGCTTTTTAAACAAGAAAAAAAAAGTATATTGGCACATATTTATATGTTATATAAAATAAAAGTAATTAATAAATACGAAAAAGAAAAAATAATATCAAATTTAAAAAAAATTAATAAAAAAGATTTGGATAAAAAATCAGAGGATATACATTTTGCTTTAGAAAAAGAATTAAAAAAAAAAATAGGTAAAATATCTTCTAAAATTAGAATATCAAGATCAAGAAACGACCTTTCTACAAATTGTTTAAAACTATGGGTTTTAGAAAAAAATAATTTTATAGTAAAAAAAATAAAATTATTTTTAAAAGATATTGTTTTTTTATCAGAAAAACATTTTGATACAATTATGCCATCTTTTACTCATTCTCATATTGCACAACCAATAACTTTAGGACATTATCTTTTATCTCTATGTGAAATGTTTTTAAGGGATTCTTTAAGATTAAAAAAAATTTCAAAAATAAACAATTTTATGCCATTAGGCAGTTGTGCAATTTCAGGAACTAATTTAAAAACAAATAGAAATATAATGAAAGATATTTTAGGTTATAAAGAGATAAGTAGAAATTCTATAGATGCTGTATCTGATAGAGATTATGTTATAGATAGTATATATTGTTATTCTCAAATTATGATACATATTTCAAGAATATGTGAAGATTTTATAAATTGGTCAAATAAAATATACAATTTTATAGATATTTCTGATTCTTATTCATCAGGTTCTTCTTTAATGCCTCAAAAAAAAAATCCTGATGTTTTTGAAGTTGCTAGATCAAGATCAGGTATTGTTATAGGTAATTTGTTTTCAATTTTATTTATAATTAAATCTCTACCTATGGGTTATAATAAAGATCTTCAAGAAGATAAAAGTTTACTATTTAGCTCTTATGATGTATTAATAAAAACTATAAATATATTAAAAAAAATATTCAATAAAATAACTTTTAATAAAAAAGAAATGTACAAAAAATCAAAAATGGATTTTTCAAATTCAACAGATATTTCTGAGTTTTTATCTTATAAAGGCATGCCATATTGTGATGCTTATGATGTAGTATCTAATTCAGTTTTAAAATCTTTAAATAATAATAAAAATTTAATAAAAAATGTTTTAATTTTTTTAAAAAAAAAAAATAATAATTTCTACTTAATGTTTAAAAATAAAATTAAAAAGTTCAAAAATTTTAAAAATTTAATATACATGAAAAAAAGTTTAGGAAGTACTAATCCTTTTTTTGTGATAAGAGAATGTAAATTAATGAAAAGAAAAATTAAAAAATTATGAAATATTTTTTACATAAATACAAAAAAATATACAATATTTTTATTTGTATTTATTACAAATTTAATTATAAATTATTTTTTTATCTTTTTAATTTATTTAAACAGAATTTATATTTATCTTATTTAAATATAAATAAAAATAAAAATTTTTTTTTTGGTTATTCTAAAAAAAAAATTGAAAATTTAAATTTAAAAAAAAATTTATTTAACAGAGTTGTCTACTACTCTGGTTTTAATTATAAAAAATCAAAAAAAAATATTATATTTAATATTGAATATTTTTTTTATATTAATAAAAAAAATATTTTTTCAATAGTAATTAATAATATAAAAATTAGTAACTTAAAAAAAAAAATAATAATATTAAAAAAATTAAATAATTTAATTAATAAATATTCAGAAAAAATAATAAATTATAATTTTTTTTATAAAAATTCTGAAGATTTTTCTATAAACAAAAATAAATATAAAAATATATATTTATTTATAAAAAAAAAAATAAATATTGGAAAAATAATGCAATTACAAATAGGAAAAGAAAAAATATTTAAATCTAATATTTTTAAATCTAACATTTTTTTTTATCTTAATAAAAAAAATTTAAATGTTAACAAAATTTATTTAAATTTAATTAAAAAGAATATTATTTGCTTTACACCAGAAGTTCTGATGGAAAGAAATAATAAAAAAATATTTATGTTTCCTATTGCAGGATCTATAAATAGAGGTAAAAATATAATATTGGATTTGATTAAGGAATATAAATTAAAAAAAGATAAAAAAGAAATCTCAGAACATTTAATGTTGATTGATTTAACTAGAAATGATTTGAATAAAATAAGTGGAGGTTATAAAACAAATGTTACAAAAAGTTTTTATATAAAAAAATTTAAAAGCATACAACATATTATAAGTAATGTAAAAACACATATAAAAAAAAAAAAAATTGAAAGATTATTTATTGATTCTTTATCACCATCTGGAACTTTATCAGGAACACCAAAAAAAAAATCTATTGATTATATAAGCAAATTGGAAAGAAAAAGAGAATCTTATGGTGGATCTTTAGGACATATTTATGGTAATAAAATTTTTAAGATATTTATTATAATAAGAAGTTTAATAAATATAAAAAAATATCTATTTCTAAGATCAGCATCTGGTATAGTTTTAAATTCTATTTTATCAAATGAATGGAAAGAGTTAAACAACAAATTAAAAATATTTTTATTAAAAAAATGATTTTAATAGTTGATCATAATGATTCTTTTGTTAACAATATTATTGAATTGTTTAATGGATTTAATAAAAAAACTATTGTAATAAATTATAAAAATAATAATATTATTAATTTAATAATATTATTATTTAAACCAATTATCTGTTTAGGTCCAGGTCCTGGAGATCCTAGGGAATATAAAAGTTCTATAAAATTAATAAGTAATTTTTATAATAAAATAACTTTTATAGGAATATGTCTTGGTCATCAAATAATTGGATATTACTTTGGTTTTAAAATAAAAATTTCAAACTATATTTCACACGGAAATATAGTTAAAATTACAATAAAAAATTTTTATAAAAAAATTAATATACCTAAAATAATAAATGTAGTAAGATATAACTCTTTAACTTTAAAAAATTATAAAATTAAAAATATTTTTAAAATAGAAGCTTACGAAAAAAAAAGTAAAGAAATAATGATAATGAGAAGCATTATATATAAAATTTTTACTTTTCAATATCATCCTGATTCTTTTATGTCTAATTATTCTAAAAAAATAATAAAATTTTTTTTAAAAAATGATTAATAATTTTAAATTTTTTAAAAATGATAAATATATTAAAAAAAATATAACAAATTATATTAAATACTTTAGAAAAAATATAAATTTTTTTTTTAATTTAAAAAAAAATACAATAGAAATTTCAGGAAGTGGAGGTGATAAAAAAAAAACTTTCAATATATCATCTTCTGTATTTATAATAATATTTTTAATTAATATAAATGTTTTTAAACAAGGAAGTGTATCTTATACAAGTAACACAGGTAGCGTTGATTTTTTTTATAATATTTTAAAATATTATAATTTAAAAAAAAAAAAAAATATAAAAAAAATTTATAAAAAAATAAATTTTATAACTTTAAAAGCTAATGTATTTTATAATAAAAGTTTTTTTCCAAAAAACTTTTATTCTTATAGAAGAAAAATTAATAAATATAGTATTTTTAATTATTCTTTACCATTTACAAATCCTTTTAATTTGGAAAAATGCTATTGTTGTATTAGTAAAAAAAAATTTAAAAAAGAAATAATAAATAATCTTGTTCTAAATTATAAAAAATTTATATTAATTTGTTCTTATGATGAACTTGATGAAGCTTCTATATTTAATTATATAAAAATATACAAATATGATAAAAATAAAATATTTAAATATATATTAAAGAGTGAAAATATATTTTTGAAAGGATTATTTAAAAATATAATTTCTAAAAATGTTGAAAACTCTGTAAAAAAATTTTATAAATTTTTATTATTTAAAAATATTAGTGTTATTAATATAATTTTATTAAGTTGTTCTATTATAATAAAATTTTTGTCATTTACTAAAAATTATAATAACACCATTTATTATTTAAAAAAAAAATTAAAAGAGGGATTTTTTTTAAATAAATTTATAAATTTGAAAAAAAAATTAAAATGTTTATTAACAAAATAGTAAGTAATAAAATAAAAGAAATAAAAAATAAATATAAAAAAAATTTACTAAGTATATTTAAATTTTTATCTTATAAAAATTTAAAAAGAAAAATCAGTATAATTGATTTCAGTAAACCTTATGTTTTTTTTGAAAATAAAATATTTAGCCCTTTAAAAGGAAATATTAAAAATAGTGAATTGTTAAGTTTTTTAAAATCTTCAAATTCCAAATATGTAAAGTCTTTTTCTTTTTTAAACAGTGAAAAATTTTTTAAAAACAGAAAAATAAATTTTTTTTTAATAAAAAGAATAAGTAATAAAAAATTTTTAATGAAAGATTTTTTAATAGATTTTATACAAATATACGAAGGTTGTCTAAATAAATTTGATTATATACTATTAATAAAATATATAATTAACTCAGAAAAAATTAAAAATTTTATTAAATTAATAAAATTTTTAAAAATAATTCCAATATTAGAAATACACAAAATAAAAGAATTATTTAATATTAAAAAAATAAAAAAATTTTTTATAATAGGTTTTAATAATAGAAATATATCTAATTTTAAAGAAGATTTTATTAAATTAATTAAATTTTCTAAATTGATTAATTTAAATAATATAGTTTCAGAATCTTCTATAAAAAACATTAATTACGTATTTAAATATTACAATATTGGAATAAATTATTTTTTAGTAGGTGAAAATAGTATAAAAAATAATTTTTTTAATTGTGAAAAAAAATTATAAAAAATTTAATTTTAATTTTAAAAAAATTAATGATAAATATAATAATAATATTTATCTTTTAATAGTTTTTAAAGTTTTTAAAAAAAACTTTTATAAAAAAAATATTGATATGAATAACAAAGAAGAAATAATATATCTAGAAATTAGAAGTGGTATAGGTGGAGATGAAAGTTGTATGTTCGTAAAAGATATATACAAAATGTATACAAAATATTTCATAAACAATTATATTATTTACGAAATAATACATAAAAAAAAAGGTAAAAAAGGATTAAAAAGAATAATACTAAGAATAAAAAAAAAAAATATATATAATAAATTTTTTTTTGAATCAGGAGTTCATAGAGTACAAAGAATACCTAAAAATGATTTCAAAAAAAGAATGCATACTTCAACATGTGTTGTTGAGGTTTTTAAAGAATATAATGAAAAATCAATAACTTTTAAAAGAAAAGATTTAAAAATAGACACATTTAAATCTTCTGGAGCAGGAGGTCAAAGTGTTAATAAAACAAACTCCGCAGTTAGAATAACACATTTACCTACAGGAATAAAAGTTGAATGTCAGAAGGAAAGATCTCAAATGGAAAATAAAAGATTTGCAATTAAACTTCTCGTATCTAAATTAAAAGATATAGAAAAAGAGAAAAACGATAAAGAAAAGAATAATAAAAGAAATAATTATTTTAAATATTATTCAATAAGATCTTCTAAAATAAGAACTTATAATTATTCTAGAAATGTTATTAAGGATCATTTTTTAAAAAAAAATTTTAGTAATCTAAAAAATATTTTAAAAAATGGAAGAATAGATAAAATATTTTCTAAGAATAAATTAATAAAATAATTTTGAAGATTTTTCTATATCTTTTATTATTGATTTTACATTTTCTAATCCGATAAAAAACCTTAAAATAAATCTTTTAAAAAATTTTTTTTTTAAAAAAAAATTTTTATATAACATAACTAAACTATTATAACCACCCCAACTATAAGCTATTTTAAATATTTTAAGAGAATTTATAAATTTTATTATTTTTTCTTTCATTATTCTTTTTTTAAAAATAATTGAAAACAAACCAGCATTGTATTTGTAATTATTTTTAAAAAAAGAATAGTTTTTATTTTTATTGTCAAAAGGATATATTATTTTTTCTATAAAACTTTTATTTTCAAGATATTTTATAACTTTTTTACAGTTTTTTGAATGAATTTTATATCTTATATTAATAGTTTTTAAACTTCTTATTAATAAATAACAATCCATTTGATCTACATATATTCCTAAAAATTTTTTATTTTTTTTTATTTTTTTATATAATTTTTTGTTATTTGTAAATATTGATCCCATAATAACATCATTACCTCCTGAATAAAATTTCGTTAATGCTTGTATTGAAATATCAAATCCTATTAAGAGTGGTTTAAAAAAAACACCTGAAGAATAAGTATCGTCTATAACCGATATTATTTTGTTTTTTTTACAAAAATTTACTATTTCATTTAAATAAGGTATCTCATAAGTTATAGAACTTGGACATTCTGTAAAAAAAATTTTTATATTTTTTTTACAGAATTTTTTTTTAAAGTCTTTGTATTTAAAATAATTATTACATAAATTTATCTTTATTCCATATTTTTTTGACATATAAAATATTAGTTTTTTATTTGGTTCATATATTCCACTTGATATTATAACTTCTTCATTTTTTTTAAGTAACGTACTATATATTAGAAATATACTGTTCAATCCTGAAGGGCTTAAAACTACATATTTTGATTTATTTTTTTTTTTTATAATTTTACAAAGTTTATTTTCTATTTTAGATCCTTGTGTTCCGTAACTTATTTTTTTTTTTTTTTCACATTTTATTAATTCTTCATAACTTTTAAAAATCACAGAAGAAGCTTTTATAATTTTACCATTTAAATTTTTCATTTTTTCATAAAAAAGTTTTTGTATTGTTATTCTTTATTAAATTAATTAGTTTTTTATTTAATAAAGAATAACAATCCATTTTAAATTTTTTTATTTTTATTTTGTAACTATGAAGAAAAATTTTTTTATAATCTAAATTAAAAAAATTTTTAAATTGTATTTTTATCTGATTTTTTCTTCCAGTGAACATTTTGCAAATTACTATATTATTAAAATTATTTTTAAAAATAATTTTAGATTTTAATGATGAATATTTAAAATTAATATTTTTTTTTTTTTTATAAACATTTTTTTTATATATGTAATTTTTAATAGAAACAACTTTTTCTTTTGAATATTTGTTGCATATCACAAAATAATATTTTTTAATTTTTCTTTTTTTAAATAATTTTTTAAATAAGTTATAACTTATATTATTTCTTGAAATAATAATTAAACCAGAAGTATTAAAATCCAATCTTTGAACAATTCCGCATTTATAAGTATCAAATATTTTTTCACCTAAAAAATTATAAACACATGATAAAATGTTTTTTATATTTTTTAAAGTATGATTATAAACTAGATAATTTTTTTTTTTATCTATTATTAAATAATTTTTTTTTATAATTATATAATTTATAATTTTTTTGCTTTTTTTAATATAAACAATTTTTTTTTTAATAAATAAAAAAATTGTTTTATAAAATTTTTTGTATTTTATAAAAATTTTTTTTATTTTTTTAAATATAAAAAAATTGTTATATTTATTCATTTTTGTTATAATAAAAATATAGAAGTTAAAAAAGTTTTATTTTTTAAATTTATAAACAGAGGTTCGATTCCTCTCAACTCCATATATTGGGGTTGAAGGTTTGATATAAATTTAAAATAATATAAATTTCTTTTCTCGATAGCAACGTTAGCTAAAAAAAAAGTGCAAATAAAAAAATATTTGATGAAGGTTTAATAAATAATTTATACAATACTTCTGATCTATAGATCAGAAGTATTGTATTTTTTTTTTATTTTTCTTATTAATTTTAAATATTTTTTAACTTCAGAATATTTTCTAGTTTTTAATCCGCAATCAGGATTTAACCATACATTTTTAATTCCTAATTTTCTAAACATGTATAATACTTTTTTTTTTATATCATAATAATTTGGTTTGTTTTTTGAATGTACATCATATAAACCAGGACCTACTTCAAAATATTTAGTAACTTTGTTTTTTTTTATAAAATTTATAGTTTCATAAAATTTTTTACTTGATTCTATACTTAAAACATCTATGTACATTTTTTTAAATATTTTTAAATCTTTTTTTTTTATATTACTGTAACAAATATGAGAATGTATTTGTACTTTTTTATTATATATATATTTACAACTATTATTAAATGAGTTTATAAAAATTTCATAATATTTTTTTTTATTTTTTTTGTTATACAAAATTTCTATTAAAGCAGGCTCATCTATTTGTATTATTTTTATACCTATATCAAATAGATCTTTTATTTCTTTAGAAACTATATCAGACAAACAATATATTATATTTTTATAATTTACATTCTCTCTTATAAAACTCCATTTTGATATTGTATTCGGGCCTGTTACTATTCCTTTTAAATTTTTTATATTTTTATACCAATTTTTTACTGAACTTTTTATTCTTATAGGTTTTTTATATAATATAGGTGGTTTTACACATCTTGTTGAATAACTTTGTACCCATCCATTTTTTGTAATGTAAAAACCTTTATAATTTTTGCAAAAAAATTCTACCATATCAGATCTTTCTGGTTCGCCATTTACAAATATTTTTACTTTGTATTTTTTTTGTATTTTAATATTTTTTTTTATATAGTTTAATATTTTTTTTTTGTATATTTTGAAATTTATTTTTTTATTTTCGTAATTTTTTCTTATTTTTCTTAAATTTTTAGTTTGAGGAAAAGAACCTATTGTTGTATCTGAAATTTTTTTTATTCCAATTTCTTCTTTCGTAACTCTCTTTCTTTTATTTTTTATAAATTTTATTCTATTAAAATTAAATTTATTTTTATTTAATTTTTTATTTATTAAAAAATTAAATAAAAATATTTTATAGTTTTTTTTAAAATTCAAAAATATTTTTTTTATTTCTAAAATTTCTTTAATTTTTTCTAAAGCAAAAGATATATATTTAGGCATTCCTATTTCCCTTTTAGTAGTAAAAGGGACGTGAATTAAACTACAATTTGTTGAAATAAATAAATTCTTTTTTAAATAACATATTTTTTTAATACTTTTTAAATAGTTGTTTACCCAAATATTATATCCATTTATTATTCCTAAAGAAATTTTTTTTTTTTTTGATATTTTTTTTATTAGTTTTATATCAAATTGTTCATATACGTCTATATGAACAACACTAACGAATTTTAATATTTTTTTTATATTTTTATAAATTATTTTTTTTTTTAGTATAACTAAAAAAATTTTAATTTTTTTTTTAAATAACTTTTTATAAAATTTTATTATTTTTTTAGAAAAATTTAAAATATATTCTTCTAATTGTATGTATTTTAATTTATATTTTTTATATATATTTTTTATATATTTATAATAAATTTTTATAATATTTTTTATAGAATTTTTTTTTTTTATCCTAAAATCACATAATTTTATAAATGTATTTATACCTAAAATAGAATATTTTAATTTTTTTTTATTTTTTATTTTATCTAAAAATTTATATTTGTATTTTATTCTTTTTTTATTTGAAAAATTTTCATCTATTTCAGGAACAAAATAATGAAAATTATTATTAAAAAATTTCAACATTTTTAAAGGTTTTTTACCTTTTTCTCCTTTCATAAAAATTTCTATTTCTTTTATATCAATTTTTTTGAAATATCTAAATCTTTTAGGTATTATAGATAAACAGCACATAGTGTGTAAAACTGGATCAAATAATTTTAAATTACCTATGGTTAAATAGTCTAATTTTCTTTGATAATAAATATTATTAATATTTATTTTTTTTATACATTTATTAAAAAAATTTTTATTCTTTGAATTTTTATTATTAAAAAATTTTTCTGCAAAAATTTTTAATTCTCTTTTTATGCCTATGTTAGGCATCCCTATTATGTGGCTTATTACTTTCATATGTCAAGATTATGTTTTATAAATAAAAAAAGAACTATAAAAGGTAAAATAGTTTCAAATTCAAAAAAAAGAAATATTAGATTTTTTTTTCCTAATATAAAAAAAATAAAAATTAAAAATTTTAATTTTTATTTTAAAATTTCTACAAAATCTTTTAAAAAATTTTTTAAAAATGTCTAAAAAAAAATTTTTTTATTATTATTCTGATAGTAAAAGTGGTCATTTTTTTTGTTTTAATAAAAAACAAAAAAAAAATTTTATATTTAAATTTGATCCTTTTTATAAAAAAAAATTTATTTATATAAAGAAATGAAAATAAATATTTTTTATACTAATTTTTCAATGAAAGCAAATTTGTTTTTTTTACAAAAAAAAATTAACAAATTTTGGAAAAAAAATGAAATATATAAGAGTATAATAAGAGACAAAAAAAGAAAAAAATTTATATTACATGATGGACCTCCATATGCTAATGGTAAAGTTCATTTTGGTCATTTGTTAAACAAAATAATAAAAGATGTTATTATGAAAAAAAAAAATATGTATGGTTATAGGACTATTTATTTACCAGGATGGGATTGTCATGGAACACCAATAGAATTAAAAGTATCTAAGAAAAAAGAAATGATATTATATAGAAAATACGCTATTAATCAAATAAAAAAACAAAAAAGAGTTTTTAAAAAAATTGGAATGATATATGACTGGAAAAATTATTATAAAACAATGTCATATGATATAGAATCAAGAGAAGTAAAATTATTTATAGAATTTTATAAAAAAAAAAAAATAAATAGGAATAAAAAGATAGTTAATTGGTGTTACAAATGTAATTCTTCTCTTTCAGAATTTGAAATAGAAAAAAAAAATATAGAATGTAATTATTTTTTAATATCATTTAATTTATGTGGTAATATTTTATTTTTTGCTGCTAAACACAACAATTTAAATTACAAAGTAATAGGAGTATCTGTTAATCACAATGAAAAAATTCTAATTTTAAAAAACAATAAAAAATTTTTTTTTATAATAAAAAGTCAATATTTTATATTTAAAAAATACAAAATATATAAAGAAATAGATTTAAGAATAATAAAGAAAAACAAAAATATTATAATAGATAAAAATAAAACTGAAGTTTTATATTCTATAAAAAAACGCTATTTAAAAAACAAAATTATTTTTTTTAAAAAAAAAATTAAAAGTGATGTTTGCTGGAGGCATAAAATTATTATATATAGAACTGTTTTAACTCACTGGTTTATAAAAACAGACTTTGATAATAAGTTTTATAAAAAGATAAAAAAAATAAAATTTTATCCTAAAAATACAAAAAATATATTTAAAAAATATTTAATGGATAGACCAGATTGGAACATTGCTAGACAAAGAAAATGGGGTGTTCCTATATGCTTAATATATAATAAAAAAAATAATAAAATTTATTTATTGAAAGGAATATATGAATTAATAAAAAAATACGGAATAGAAATATGGAGTAAAATAAAATTAAGTAAAGAATATAAAAAGTCTAAAGATACTTTAGACGTTTGGTTTGATTCAGGAATAAGTCATTATACAGTTTTAAAAAATAAAAAACTATGTAAGTATAATAAATCTCCTGCTGACGTTTATGTAGAAGGAGTTGATCAACATAGAGGTTGGTTTAACGCTTCAACTATAACAAGCTATCTTTATAATAATAAAATTTGTTCTAAATCTTTTGTAACTCATGGTTTTGTAGTTGACGAAAAAGGAAAAAAAATGTCAAAATCGTTAGGTAATTATTTGGATGTAGAAAAAATTTTAAAAAATCAAAGTATCGAGATAATTAGGATGTATTTAATGAGTATGAATTATTTCAAAAACATACAATTTTCAATAAACGAGCTAAAAAAAATTGAAGAATTATACAAAAAAATAAGATATATTATAAGATTTATGTTAAATAACTCAAAAGATTTAAAATTTATAAATAAAAAAAAAATATGTTATGAAGAAACAGATAAGTATATAATAAATGAATTTGTAAAATTATTTAAAAAAGTTAAAAAATTTGATAAAAAATATGAGTACTTTAACTCTTTTAAATGTATAAAAGAGTTTTGTATAAAAAAACTAAGTAATTTTTACTTTGAATTGATAAAGGATAGATTGTATTTAAGTAAAAAAAATTCTAAAACAAGAATTACTTGTCAGTACGTATTAAAAAAAATATTAAAAAAAATACTTATATTACTTTCTCCATATATATCTTATACTTGTGAAGAAGCATGGTTAATAAACAATAAAAAATCAATTTTTTTTGAAAAGATAAAAAATTTCAAAAAAATTAAAAGTATAAATAATTGGAAAGAAATATTAAATATTAGAAAAAAGGTATTAAAAAATAAAATAAATTATAAAGAAAAAGCAATAAGATTATATTTTTATATAAAATATATAAAATTAAAAAAAATAGAACTTAATAAAATTTTCAAAGTTTCTGATGTAAAAATACTAAAAAGAAAATCTTCAAGAATAATACTTGAACCTTTATATAATTATAAAAAGTGCGAAAGATGTTGGAATTATTATAAAAAAATAAAAAAATTTTGTAATGATTGTAAAAATATATTAAAAAATGAAAAATAAAATTAAAAGATTAATAATAAAAAAAAAAATAAAAAACTATCTAAAAATTTTAAAAAAAGATAAAAGTAAAATATCTTTTTTTTATAAATTTTTAGATAAAAATAAAAAACTTATAAAAAAAAATAAAATAAAAAATTTAAAAAAAAAATCTTCTAAAATAGGAGATAGAGGGATTTGAACCCCCGATGCTTTATGCATTCTCCCTTAGCAGGGGAGTACATTAAACCACTCTGTCATATCTCCATTTTTGACATATATTTGACTAATAAAAGAATCTTTTTTTTAAATTTTAATTTAAATATAAATTTTAAACACATTTCAGAGTTAGAAAAAGAATATATTTTGAATCCAATTTTTTTTATATAATACAATATTTTTAAAAGATTATTGTTATAATTATTTATACCTATTCCAAAAACATATAACTTTATATATTTTTTATATTTTAATTTTTTTATACCAATATTATTTATCTTATTTAATGTTGTAAATTCAAAAAAATAATTTTTTTTTCTGTAAATAATTATATTATCTATTTTAATGTTTTTTTTTTTTAAATTTTTTAATATATTTTTTATTTTTTTTGTATTTTTTACTTTTAAATAATTTAAAAAACATTTTTCAAAATTTACAAAAAAATGTTTTTTTTTTAATTTTTCATAACTTATTAAAGTTCCTGAATTGTTTTCTTTTTTCATATTTAAAAATTTTTTTTTAGATCTTATTATATAAGATATAATACCATTTCTTATTATACTTACAACACAATTTAGTTGTAGTATTTTAGAACCTAAGCTACTTGATTCTAAAATATCTAAATAATTTATTTTTTTCAATAATTTACAGTAATTAAATTTATTTGGGTCCATGTTATATATTCCTTTTACTTCTTTGTAAAAATAACATTTTTTTATTTGTAGATATTTACAAATCTCTATTGCTGTATAATCGCTACCACCTCTTCCCAATGTTTTTATATTTTTTTTTTTATCAACAGATTGAAAACCAGGAATTACTATCATATCCTTTATTATAAATTTTTTTAATATTTTAAATTTATTTATATTTTTAATACTTGAATTTGAATATTTTCCTGACGATAATATAGGTATTTGCCAAGACATCATATAATCTGATCTTATATTTAAATTTTTTGATATTTGACAAAATAAGGATACACTTTTTATTTCGCCAGTTGCAATATATAAATCTTCAAATTTTTTAAAAGTTTTACCTTTTGTATACTTTTTATATTCTTTATATAGTTTATCAGTTTCATTTCCTTGAGCAGATAATATAACAATTATTTTGTATCCAATTTCTATTTTTTTTTTTAAATTTTTAATTATTTTAAAAATTTTTTTATAACTTTCCAATGATTTTCCTCCAAATTTGTTTACTAATATTTTTATTTTATTGCAAAATAATTTTTTTTTTTTTTTAATTATATAAAAATTATTTTTTTTTATTATAAAATTATTACTTTTTGATTTCATTTGCTTTAAAAGTTCTATCAACCAAGATTTTGATGGTATCAAAAAATTTTTTTTTTTAAAAAAAAAATTAAGCATATTAAATATTCTAAAATCTTTTAATTTTAAAATATTTTTTATTATCATTTTAGTGCTAAAAATATCTATTTTAGCAATATCTTTTAAACATTTGTATTCGTTAAATGAATTTTTGAAATAATTTAATATTTTAAAATTAAATAATTTAAAAATATTAAAATTATTTAAAAAATTTCTAATATAATTTCTTTTATAATACAAATTTAAGTTACTATCATCATGTGAAATTAAAGATTTATTTACAATAAATTTTTTTATCAAATAAAACCTATCGTAATATAAAATAGGTCTTAAAACATATATATCATTTATTTTTCTATTTTCTCTTATAGAACAAACACCTGAAACACCAGTTCCTCTTGTAATATTAATTAAATATGTTTCAATCATATCATCTAAAGTATGAGCAATCAGTAATTTTTTTATATTATTATTTTTCATTACTTTAAATATTTCTTTGTATCTTTGTTTTCTGTAAAATGCTTCTAGTCCTATCTTATTTATTATTTTTTTTTTTATTTTTATTTTTCTATTTATAATAAAAACTTTATTTATTTTAGAAATTTTTATACATTTTTTTTCAATTTTATTTGAATTTTTGTTTTTATGATTTATATGTATTAATATTATATTATTATAAAATTTTTTACATATTTCTAATAATATGTTTGAGTCTAAACCTCCACTGTAAGATATTGCAATTTTTTCATTTATATTTTTTGATATTAAAAATATAAAATCTTTGCGACTAAATTTTTTCAAATGATAAAAATAAAAGGAATTATTACCTCTTTAATTACGCCTTTTAAAAAAAATAATAAAGTAGACTATTTTTCTTTAAAAAAAATAATAAAATTCCAAATAAAATCTGGAATAAAAAACATTTTATTACTTGGTAGTACTGGAGAATTTTATTCTCTTTGTTTAAAAGAAAAAATTAAAATAATAGAATTTTCTAAAAAACAAATAGGTAAAAAAGCAAATATAATAGTAGGTTCTTGTTATAGCAGCACAAAAAAATCTATTATTTTTAATAAATTAGTTGAAAAAAAAGGCATTAAAACAATAATGCAGAGCGTTCCTAGTTATATAATACCAAGTCAAAAAGGAATAATAAAACATTTTGAAAAAATATCTGAAAATACTAATTTGTCTATAATAGTATATGATATAAAAAAAAGAAATGGAATAAGTTTAAAATTAAATACTTTAAATAAAATAATAAAAATAAAAAATATCATAGGAATTAAAAAATCTTCATATAACATTAATGATTATTTTTCTTTTTGTGAAATTTTAAAAAAAAGTAAAAAATATTTTTATTGTGGAGATGATAATATGTCTTTATTTTCTTATTTAATTGGATCTAAGGGTTGTATATCTGTTATATCAAATTATATACCTATAATTTTTAATAAAATATATAAAAATATAAAAATTTTTAATAATAAAAATCTTAATATTTTTAATAATATATTAAAAATTATAAATATTTGTAATAAAGAACCAAATCCTGTTATATTAAAACAAATAATGAATAAGGAAGGTTTAATAAAAAAATACCTAAGAAAACCCCTAATATGTTCTAATAATAAAAATTTAATTCATTTTTATAATGAGTTCAAAATATATTAAAATATTTTCAAATAAAGGTGGAAACGATTCAAAAGAATGTTTAAAAATAATTTATAAAATATATATAAATTATTTAAAAAGAACAAAAACTTACTACGAATTAATAAAAAAAACGAAATGTTATATTTTAATAAAATATAAAAATAATAAAATTATAAATTTATTAAAAAATGAAAGTGGTTTGCATAAAATAGTAAGATATTCTCCTTATAAAAAAAATTCACTACAAACATCATATTGTACTGTTTTTATATATAATTTTAAAGAATATAATGAAAAATCAATAACTTTTAAAAGAAAAGATTTAAAAATAGACACATTTAAATCTTCTGGAGCAGGAGGTCAAAGTGTTAATAAAACAAACTCCGCAGTTAGAATAAAACATTTACCTACAGGAATAAAAGTTGAATGTCAGAAGGAAAGATCTCAACACATAAACAAAAAAATAGCTTTTTTTATATTGGAAGACAAAATAAAAAAAAACTTTATAATAAATAAAGAAAAAAACATAAATAATAATTCTATTAAAAGAATATATTACTTTAATAAATCTTTAGTAGTTGATAAAACTACTAATAAAAAATGTAAAATTAACAAGATTTTAAAGGGTTTTATAGAAAAATTATATTAATATGAAAATCTATAAAATAAGTAAATTAAAAAAATATTTTTATATTTTAGAAGGTAGAGTAAATACAATAAGAAATATGGGAAAAATAACTTTTTTAACTTTATCAGATATTTCAGGAGACATTCAAGTTTTAATAAAAAATTTATTTATTAAAATAAAAATAGGATATTTATTACAAGTTCATGGTTTTAAAAAAAAAAATAAAAAAGGATTAATTATAATAAATTGTTTAAAATTTAATATATTAGCAAAGAATAATTTACTAGTTCCAGATAAATACAACTTAATAAAAAATAAAAATTTTTTATATAAAAATAAATATTTTGATTCAATTACTGGAAATAAATTATTAAAAATTTATTATAATAGGATAAAAATAATAAAAGAATTAAGAATGTATATGTATAATAAAAAATTTGAAGAAATAGAAACACCTATTTTAGAAGAAGTTAAAAGTAGTTCTGAAGCAAAAAATTTTTTTACATATTGTAAAAAATACAATAAAAAATTATATTTAAGAATATCACCTGAAATTTCTTTAAAAAAAGCTATAGTAATGGGTTTTAAAAAAATATTTGAAATAGGTAAAAATTTTAGAAATGAATCTATTTCTAAAAAACACTATCCAGAATTTACAACTATTGAATTTTATATTGTAAAAAAAGATTATATATGGTCAATGATTTTTGTTGAAAAAATTTTAAAGAGTGTTATTTATAAAGTTATAAAAAAAAAATACATATTATATAATAAAAAAAAAATAAATTATATTAAAAAATTTGAAGTTTTAAACATAAAAAAAGCAATAAATAAATACTCCAAATACAATTATAAAGAAATTTTAAAAATTAAAGAAGAAATTATAGAAATATGTAATGATGAAGAAAAAAATATGATTAAAAATAATGATAAAGATATAATAAGATATATATATTTTGATAAAGTTTTAAGTAAATATATAATAAAACCTACTTTTATAGTAGGTTTTCCAATTATTTATTCTACTTTGGCAAAAAAAAAAAATAAAAATTTTTCCGAAAGGTATGAACTTTACTTTTTGAAAAAAGAAATTGCAAATGGATATACAGAATTAAATGATTATAAAGAACAATTAATTAGATTTAAAAAGCAATCTTATAAGGATATTAAAAATATAAATTTTAAATATATAAATTATTTAAAATATGGATTACAAAATTGTACAGGTTGTGGTATAGGAATTGATAGATTAATTATGATAGTTTCAAATTGTAAAGATATAAGAGATACTTTATTATTTAATAATATAAAATAAATTAACCATTTTTTTTATTGATCTATAAAATTTTTTTATTTCATTTAGCTTATTATATTTGCTAAATGATATTCTAATTGAGTTTTCGCATATAAATTTTTTTTTTTTCATAGCTTTAAGAACATACGAAGATTTTTTTTTTATTGATAGACATGAAGAGCTATTAGTAAAAAAAAAATCTTTTAAGTATTTTTTATATATTTGAGAACTTATATTTTTTATATAAAAATTTATTATATATGGAGATTTATTATATGTGCTATTTATTTTTAAAAAATTATTTTTTTTTAATTTTTTAATAAAATAATTATTTATATTTTTTATGTATTTTTTATTTAATTCAAAATATTCATTTTGAATTATTAAAGCTTCTAAAAATCCAGAAACTAAAGACAAACATATTGTCCCTGAATATATTTTCTTTTCTTGTTCACCTCCACGTATAGTAGGTTCTATTTTTTTTAAAAACTTATTTTTTATATATAAACCAGATATGCCTTTAGGCCCATGTATTTTATTAGAAGAAAGACTTATAAATTCAGCATTTATATTTTTTATATTTTTTATTATTTTACCTAAAGCTTGACAACAATCAATAAATATTAAAAAATTATATTTTTTTTTTAATTTTAGTATATTTTTTATATCTTGTATTACTCCAGTTTCATTATTTACATATGTTATTGCTAATAATATTTTTTTATTATTATTTAATTTTTTTTTTAAGTCATTTAAATCATATTTTCCATTTTTCAAACATTTAAAAAATAGTTTTTTATTTTTTAAATGTTTTATTGTATTAATTATTGATAAATGCTCAGTTTTAGTAGTTACTACACTATACTTTTTGTTTTTATTTAAAAATCCATTTAATATTAAATTGTTACTTATTGTGCTTGAATTTGTAAAAAAGAATTCACTTTTTTTGCATTTTAATATTTTAGATATTTTTTTTCTGTATTTTTCAAATCTTTTGTTATTTAATTTACCTTCAAAGTTTGTTATTGAATTTTGATTATAATAGTATTTGTAATTTTTATTTATTTTTCTTATTACTTTATAATCAACTTTTGTTGATGAAGCATTATCAAAATATATCATTATTGATTTTTTTTTAAATAAATTGTAAAATTATAAATAAAAACCGAAGTGATGAAATAGGTAAACATAGCGGACTTAATTTTTTGTGTGCATTACTTAATTGTAATTGTATAACTTTCCTATTCGGAAGAAAATTATTTTTTAAAAAATTAATAAGATTCCGAGCCCTTAAGGTGTAGAGACTATACGGAAAGCATCTTTTTGGTGAAGAAATAGTCCTTTTGAAGAAAATCCGCTGCTTTAATGCTTACCGGTTCAAGTCCGGTCTTCGGTATTAAATTTTTGTGAAAAAAAAATTAAAGAGTATTAAAATACTTTCAGGTAAATTAAAAAATAAAAAAATTAAATTTTCATATAATTTTAGAATTAGACCTACCAAATCTATACTAAAAAAATCTTTTTTTTCTATTATTGGTAAATTTATAGAAAATAAATTTTGTTTAGATTTATTTTCTGGTAGTGGATCTTTAGGTTTTGAAGCTTTATCAAGAGGTGCTTCTTTTGTTTTGTTCAATGATAATAAATATAAAAATATAAAAAACATAAAAAAAAATCTAAAAAGATTAAGTGTTAAAAAAAAAAAATATCTTTTGTTATGTAATGATTATTTTTATATTTTTAAAAAAAAATTATTTTTTGACATTATATTCTTGGATCCTCCTTTTAAATTATTTTATTGTTTAAATAAAATATTAAAAAAAATAAACAATATTCTTAAAATTAATGGTTTTATATATTTGGAAACTAATAAGGTATTTTGTTTCAAAAATAAAAAATTAAAAATTTATAAAATAGGTAAAAAAGGAAAAATTTTTTATTACTTAATAAAAAAACTATTTTAATAATTTAACTATTATCATTTTTTTTTTAAAAAATATGTTTTTTATTTTTATATCTTTTGTTGTGTAAATATCTTTTTTTTTATTTAATTTTATTTCTATGATGTTTGGAATGTTTTTTTTACTAAAGACTTCTATAAAGTTAACAAAGTGTTTTACAAAAATTTTTTTTTCTTCGAATATTAGTGATATTTTAACATTAGCTTTATTTATTTTTCTTTTTTTTTTTAGACATATTATATATTCTTTGTTGTGTAAATAATTTCTTATTGTTTCTAATATACATTTATATTTTTTATTACCTAGTTTTATATTTATATTTCTTGTGTTATTGTAATTAATGTATTCTAAAATTTCTTTTTTATTTATTAAAATTTTATTGTTATTGTAATAACAAAGATTATATTTTTTATTATAATTTTGTTTTTTTTTTCTTAAAAATACTCTTATCATTTTTAATCAAATCAAATATATTAAATATTTTTAATTTTTTATTTTTTTTAATAAAAAAACTGTTTGTTGTATATATCTTTTTAAAATTTTTTAAAAATTTTTTAACTTTATCATTTTTCATTAAAAAATGAGTTGCATATAAATAAATATTTTTTTTATATTTTTTTATTTTTTTAACAATTTTTTTTATAGTTTTTCCTGTATCAACAATATCATCTATTATTAAAAAGTTTTTACTTTTTTTTATATTTTTAGAAAAGCTTTTTTTTATTTTTATTTTATTTTTTTTTCTATTTTTTTTGAATATTAAGTAACTTTTGTTTTTTTTTATTATTTTTTTATATCTTAAAAAACTTCCTTTATCTGGAAAAACTATTGAAAAAAATTTTTTTTTTATTATGTTTTCAATGAATTTATATGTACTAATATTTTTGAAAATTTTTGAATTATCAAATAATTTTGAATCATGTATATCAAATGTTATAACTTTATTTGGATTCATTTTTTTTATTCCAAATATTGAAAATCTAAGATTTGTCATTTTTTTTTTATTCTGTCTACAATATGGAAAATAAGGAAGTATTAAATTGTATTTTAATTTTTTTATTTTGTATTTATATAAAATCATTAAAAGTTCTAAATATTTAATATTAAAATCTTTATAAAAATTATATATTATAGTATCATTTTTATTTGATTTAATATTAAATATATTTATTTCTGTGTCGTTAAATATTTCTTTTTTTATTCTTTTAATTTCTTTATTTTTTAAATTATATTTTTTAAAAAATTTTTTTTTTAAATTATGTATTATCATTTTTTTTCAGGGAAAGTGGGTTTCGAACCCACGCTTTCGGAATCAAAATCCGATACCTTAACCTCTTGGTTATTTCCCGTTAGATAAGATTATATATTATGAATTGTTATTAGTAAAGTTTATGAAAAAAATATATGTAGTTAAAAGGGGATTTAATTTAATAGAATATTTAAAAAAAAGAAAAATTTTAAAAAAAAATATATTAAAAAAAAATATAGATTTAAAAAAATATTTAAGAAGTAAAAAAATAATTTTTTATTACAAGACTATAAAAAAAAGATTGATAATTTCCTTAATAGGTAATTCAGATAACGGAAAAACTACAATAACTAAAAGATTTTGTAATTTTGATAATTTTATAAATGAATATAATAACATAACTCAATGTTCAAATGCTTACTATTCAAAATTTAATGATGTAGATTTTATATTAATTGATAATCCAGGACATAATGATTTTGATTATATTAAAAAAAAATCAATAGATATTTCTAATTTAGTGATAATTGTTTTGAATTCATGTAGTTTTTTAGAAAAAAATACTGAAAATTTTATAAAATACCTAATAATAAAAAAAAAAGATTTTATTTTTATTATTAATAAAATAGATATTTGTAAAAATTCAAAAATTATTTATAATAGTACAAATAATTTTTTAAAAAAATACAATTTAAAAAAAGAATTTTTTGAAATATCCGCTAAAAAAAAAAAAGGATTTAATGAATTATTTAAATATATAAAAGAATTTAAGTTTAAGAAATTTAGTTACTCATTTGTTATAAATTCTTTTTTTAATAATAAAAAATTATTAACAAAATTAATATTAAATAATAATTATTTATGTGTTGGAAAAAAAATATATGATGAGGAAAACAATTTAGTTTGTGTTGTAAAAAAAATATACAAAGATAATATATCTATAGATATAGCATTTCCTATTGAAATAGTAACTATATTAGGTTTTAAAAAAATATTTTCATTTGGTAAAAAGATATTTTTCAATAAAAAAAATAAATTAAAAAATTTAAAAAAAATTAATTATGAAAATTTTTTAGAATATAATTTTTTATCTCCAAAAAAAAAAAATATATTTTTAATTTCTGATAATATTAATTATATAAATAGTTTTATTAAAATTTTTAATTCAAATTCAATTTTTAGTGAATACAATTTGATAGGAAAAAAAATTATAAATAATAGTTTTAATAATTTAATTTTTAAAAATTGCAAATATATATATTATGGTACTAAAGAGTACAATAATTGTAACGTAAAGTCTTTTTATAGTATATATGAAATATATAAATATTTTGAAAAATTTAAAAGGGTTGATTTTAATTTTAAAAATAATTTTTTAATAAAAAAAATATTTTTTATAGACAAAAAAAGGATATATGGTTGTTATATTAAAAAAGGTTCAATAAAATTAGGATGTAAATATTATTTGTTTAGGAATAATAAATTGTTAAAAAAAGACATAGAAATTATTTCTATAAAACATTTGGGAATTAATAAAAAAACAATAAGTTTTGGTAAAGAATGTGGTATAATTATAAAAGGTTCTTTTTTGTTGTGTGAAAATGATTCATTATTTATTTGAATATGAAAAACAGTTTATTGTTTGTTGTAATTAACGATTATATAAAAAATAAAGTTAATTATAATTCAAATATAAGTTTTGGAAAAGGCAAGGTAATTAATTATTTATTAGAAAATATAAATTTTAAAGAAATAAAAGTAAAAAGAATTTTTGTATCTACAAAAGATCAAGAAAAAATTTTAAAAAAAAGAGGTTATTTTTATAATAATT
Source organism: Candidatus Vidania fulgoroideorum (assembly GCF_053760525.1). Classification (NCBI taxonomy): domain Bacteria; kingdom Pseudomonadati; phylum Pseudomonadota; class Betaproteobacteria; genus Candidatus Vidania; species Candidatus Vidania fulgoroideorum. The sequence goes on along the minus strand of NZ_CM132394.1, from coordinate 19,441 downwards.
TTATAAATTTTAAAAAAATTGATTTTCATTTTTGTTACTCAAATAGAATTAATAGTAAATTTTTTATAAAAGGATATTCAGGAGATATAACAAAAGAAAAATTTTTTTTTAATAATTCTAAGAATAATATTGTCATTACTAACAGCAATTATTTAAAAAATTTTAACAATATACCTTTTGAAATTATTTCAAGTTTAAAAAAAATAATAATTGAATATATTAAAAATGTTTTAAAAATATTAGTAAAAAAATCATTATTGAATAGATATAATTATATAACTACATTGAATTTATCAATTAATCACAATAAAATTTTATTTTTTAATGAAAAAATAAAAAAAATAAGTGGAGTTTTAGAAAGTGGATTATATATTAAAAAAAAAAATACAATTTATTTATATTTAAATGATATTAATGTTTTTTTAAATTGAAAATTTTAAAAATGCATTCCTGTGGAAATATATTTATAATATATAAAAATTTTAAATCATATAATAAAAAATTTTTATATATTTTTAAAAATAAATTAAATTTATTTTATGATCAGTTTATTTTTTTAAATGGTTATTTTAATAAAACTTTTTATGTTAAAATATATAATAACAACGGAACAGAAGCTAAAAACTGTTTAAATGGATTGAGGTGTTTGTCTAGATTTATATTTAAAAAATTAAAATTAAGAAAAATAAAAATTTCAATATTATCTATAATATTTAATTTTTACATAAAAAAAAATAATGTAATTACACTTATAAATAATATAAGTGATTCTTTGAAAATTAATAAATTTTGTTTTAAATATAAATCTTTATTATTAAAAAACAATAAAGATTTATTATGTTTGAATTTTTTTTATAAAGATATAAGATTTTATAATCTTAATATAGGAAATAAACATTTAATAGTAAAAGAAAAAATAGATTATTATAGTTTTTTTATAAATTCAAAAAAAATTATAAAAAAAATTAATATTACGGAATTTAATAATTATAATAGATTTATCCTAACTAAAGAAAATGAGGTAGGTTATACTAATTCTTGTGGATCAGCTTCATCTTGTTTATTGTACTTATATTATATAAATTATAAAATTATTTTTTTTTATATATTTAATAATTATGGCCGTATAGGATATTTTAAAAAAAATTTTTTTTATATTTCATCTAAATGTCATTTTATGGGAATAACTAATATTAAAATATGAATTTTGATCTTTCAAAAAACAGTTTAGGTAGAATTTTATCTTTATTTTCTAAAAAAATATTAAATATATTTTTTTTATATGGAATAAATCATATAAAAAAAATTAAAAAAATAAGGTTTTATAATATAAAAAAAATTAAATTAAGTGGAGATAAAATAAATAAAAAAATATTTTATAAGCATTCTGGTTATTTAGGTGGTTTAAAAGAATATAATTATTATAAATTTATTTCAAAAAATAAACACAATTTTTTGAAAACAATAAAATGTATGATTTCAAAAAATTGTGTTTATAAATTGATAAAAAAAAAGATATATATAGAATGATTTTTGAATATTATAGAGCTAAAGGTAAAAAAAAAACTTGTGTATCAACTGTTTTAATTAAATCAGGTGTTGGTAGAATTATAATAAATAGATTTATTGCTTTTAATTTTTTTAAAAGAAAAAATTTATTAAATTATATAATTAAGCCTTTTTGTGTTATTAATAGTTTTAATTTCGATGTTTTTGTAAAAACAAAAGGTGGAGGTGAAGTAAGCAAAGCTGTTTCAATTATGTATGCTATTTCAAAAGCTTTGTTATTATTTGATAAAAAAGCTTTTAAAATATTAAAAAAAGAAAAATTATTAAAATCAGATAACAGAATAGTAGAAAGAAAAAAAGTAGGTTATGTTAAATCAAGAAAAAAAAAACAATACACAAAAAGATGATTTTTGATCATTTTATAAAATCCCTAAACGAAAAATACATAAAAATAAAAGGAAAAAAAAATTTATATAATTCTAAAAATATAATAATAAAATATGGAATTGATCCTACAAGCTCTAAATTGCATTTAGGTCATTTTTTAATTCTAAAAAAAATAAAAAACCTTATAAAATATAAAAATATATATGCTTTTATAATAATAGGAAATTACACAGCTTTAATAGGAGACCCATCAAGAGTTAAAGAAAGAAAAAGAATATTTATTAAAAAAATTTTATATAATTTTAATAAACTTTTTAAATACTTAAAAAGTTTTTTTTGCGATAAAGTTAAAATACTAAACAATTTTAATTGGTTCAATAATATTAATTTTTTAAAAATTTCAAATGTAATTGTTAATAAATTATTGTTAAGAAAAGAAATAAAAAAAAAAATATATAATAAAAAAAATATAAGTCTTGGGGAAATAATTTATCCTTTTTTTCAAAGTTATGATAATTATATTGTAAATTGTAATGTTGAAATAGGTGGTGAAGACCAAGAATTTAATATGTTTTATGTTAAAAAGTTTAAAAAATGTAATGTTATATTCAAGATATTACCAGGAATAGACGGTAAAAAAAAAATGTCATCTACAAATATAAAAAACTGTATATTTGTAGATGATAATCCTATAGACATATTTTGGAAAGTTTTAAAAATAAAAGACGATTGTTTAAAAAATTTTTTATCTTTTTTTAAAGATCCAAAAAAAGATAAAAAAATAAAAATTTTAAAAAGAATTAAAATAGATAAAAATCTATTAAAAAAATTAATACTTTTCTATAAAATAAATTATTTTTTAGGAAATAGTAATAGTATAAAAATAATTTATTATTTTTTAAAAAAAAAAAAACAAATAAAATTAATTGAATTTAAATATAATATTCCTTGTAGTTTATTAGAAATAATTTCTAATATATTTAAAAAATCAAAATCATATTATAGAAGATTAATAAAATCAAAATCTATTTACTTAAATAAAAAATTAGTTAAAAAAAATAAAATAATAAATATTAATATTTTTATTATTAAAATAGGTAAAAAATTATATAAAATAAAAATTAATTAAATGTATAAAAAATGTGAAAGATTTTTAATAAACAATAATATTTTATTAAAAATCTTTTCAGAGCTATCTTTTAATAATTTTATTGAATTAGGCGGTGGTTACGGAAATATAAGTGATTTAATATTAAAAAAGACAAAAAATTTTTTTTTAATATTTGAAAAAAATAAAAAATTTTTTAAATATTTAAAAAAAAAATACAAAAACTTTAAAAATGTTTTTTTATTAAATAAAGATTTTTTAAAATTTAAAAATATAAATTATAAATTTTTTAGAATTAATTTTTTTAGCAGTCTTCCTTTTAATATAACTAGTAAGGTATTAAATAAGTTACTAAAATTAAATAAATTTTTTAATAATATTTATTTAATTTTACAAAAGGAATATTTTATTAAAAAAATAAATAATAAAAAAAAATTTTTTTATTATTTATTTTATATCTTTTTTAATATAAAAAAATTTTTTTTTATAGAAGGTATAAATTATTTTCCTAAAGTTAAAGTTGAAACGGTTTTTTTATCAATTAAAGTTAAACATATTTTCAACAAAAAATTTTGTGCTTTTGTAATAAAAAAAATAAAGTACATTTTTTATTACAAAAGCACAAAATTTTTTGTTAGAAGAGAAAAGATAACAATAAAAGAATTTTTAATATTTTCATTGTATTTATTTAATAAGAGTTTTAAAAAAAAATATTTTTTTTAATATATAACAAATTTTTAAATAAAAACTAAAAATTATTTTTTTATTATAATAATTTTTAGTTTTTTTTAAAAATATTTTTTTATATTCTTTTTTTAAAAATTTTTTTGCAAATATTTTTTTTATTTCTATTTTTTTTATTAATTTAAAAAAGTTTTTGCATAATAAAATATTTTTTATTTTTAATAAAAAACAAAAAAAATAAAATTTAATATGTATTTTTGAATAGTATTTATTTTTATTTAAAATATAATTTTTTTTTAAGAAGTAATAAAAATATATTTTTTTTAAAAAAAAATTATATTTTAATTTTAATTTTTTTATTAAATCAAATTTATTTTTTAAAAAAAAATTTTTGAAAAAATATAAAAAATTTTTTTTTTTATTTAAATAAAAAAATTTATTTAAAAATAAAAAATCAATTAAAAAAAAATTTTTTACATATTTTTTTTTTTTTAATTTTAAAAAAATTATGTTATTATTCTCAATGTAAAAAATATTTTTAAATCTTTTATATTTTTTAATTATAAAAAAAATTTTTGATAACAAAAAAATTTTTTTTTCTAAGTCTATAAAAATAAATTTTTTAATTGATTTTTTATTTTTTATTACCTTTAAAAAAGTATTTATTTTTAATACACTTAAAAACTTTTTTAATTTAATAATTAAGAGTTTATAAGAATTACTAATAAATATTTTTTTTTTTTTTTTTTAAAATATAAATTAAAAAATGGATTTTTATAAGAAAAAACATTTATATATTTTTTTATAAATGTTTTTTTTTTTATAAAAAAGTATTTATTAGATGTATTTGTAAAAAATATTTTTTTTTTTAATAAATTCTTTAATAAAAAAATAACTTTTGATGATGATACATATACAAAAATATCATAGTAAAAAAAATTAATAAAATTTTTATTTAATTTCAATATAAAATATTGAATTAATTTTTTTATTTTTATTTTATTCTTATTTATAAAAAAATAAATTAGCAATTCTTTCATTTAAATTAAAAAAATTTTTCATTAAATTTTTTAAATATGTAATAAGTAAAAATCATATTTAAATAATCTTTTTTTTTATAATGTTCTTTTTCTATAACATGATAAAAAGAATGAAAAAGATTTTCTTTTATTTCTGAGAGATTATTTTTTCTAATTATTATATCACTAACATAACAATTAAATAAAATTTTATGATAATTTTGATTAAAAACTAAAGTAGAAAAAAATTTTTTTTTCAAATATTTTTTTTTAAAAATTATATTAATTAAAAAATTTTTATTTTTCAAAAAAAAGTTAATTAGAATATTAACATTATTTTTTAAGAATTTTTTTTTGAAATTATAAATATTTATTTTTTTTAAAAATAAATATTTATAAACTAAGTTATACAAAATTATATAATGGCTAAAAGTGGAATCGAACCACTGACCAACGGACCTTCAACCCGTAGCTCTGCCTACTGAGCTATTTAGCCTTTATTAATTAAAATACCTATACTATGATCTATTTCATGCTGTATACATATTGAATAAAAACCCTTAATAAATATTTTTCTTTTTATAAAATTTTTATTATAAGAAATAAAAGATAAGTACTTGCTTCTTATTTTTATAAAATTTTTATTTAAACTTAAACATCCTTCTATCAAAATATACTTTTCAGAACTTTTAAATAAATAATAATTATTATAAAAATAATAAAATATAAATTTTTCCAGAATAAAAAAATTAAATCTTTTACATATTTGTGAAAAATTCAAAGCTAAACCGTTGTTAAAGTAACATAATTTTTTATAAAAATTTTTATTTAAATTATTATTTTTAAAAAAAATATTACAATAAAAATTTAACAATTTATTATTTACTAACAGCATTTAAAAAATTTTTATTTCTACAGAACTTGGTATGCTTAAGTTTATTATCTTTTTAAATATATATTTATTACAAAATTTTAAAATTATTAGTCTTTTATATTTTCTTATTTCAAATTGATCTCTAGAATCTTTATCTTTATGAGGTGATCTTAATATATCAAATTTTTTTATTTCTTTAGGAAGATTTAAAGGTCCTTTAAATATAACAAAATTTTTATTTAAAAAATTTAAAAAATTTTTTGTATAATAATTTATAGTTTTATAACATAATGAAATCAATAATATCTTTAAATTGTTTTTATAAATCATTTTGAATATTTTTTATAACTATGAAAACTCATTGTATGAGTAGCTCTTCCTTTTGTAATAGTTCTAAGAGATGTAGAATAACCAAACATTTCTGACATAGGCACATACGATTTTATATCTATATAGTTTTTGTTATTTTCTTCAGTCCCATATATAATACCTCTTTTAGAAGATAAATCGCTTATAATATTACCAATATAATCTTTTGGAGTTGTAACATTAACGTTCATAATTGGTTCTAAAATTATAGGAGAAGATAAAGTTAATGCTTTTTTTAAAGCTAAAGAAGCTGCTATTTTAAAAGCATTCTCATTAGAATCTACTTCATGAAAAGTTCCAAATATTAATTCAACCTTTACATCAATTACTGGATATCCATACAATACACCTTTATTAAGACTATCAATTATACTTTTCTCAACAGGTTTTATGTATTCTCTTGGAATTGAACCGCCTTTAATAAGATTAACAAATTTATTACCTTTACCAATTTTTCTTGGATATATATTTATAACTACATGACCATAATTACCCCTACCACCTGATTGTCTAACATATTTTCCCTCTATATTTTTTGAATGTTTCGAAATTGTTTCCCTATAAGAAACTTTAGGATTGCTTTTTTTAAAATTTATGTTAAATTCTCTTTTTATCCTTTCTAAAAATACTTCTATATGTAGTTCTCCCATACCTGATACTTTTATTTTACCACTTTCAATATCAGTAGACAACAATATTGTTGGGTCTTCATATGACAATTTTTTTAGAGAAACAAAAAGTTTCTCTTGTTCTGATGAATCTAATGGTTCTACTACATATGAAATTACAGGGTTAGGGAAGTTTATTTTTTCATAAAAACAAAATTCACTTTTATAAAGAGTTTCTCCTGTTTTTATTCCTCTTAGACCTATTAAAGCAACTATATCTCCTTTTTTCGCTGAATTTGTATCTTTTTTTTTATTAGCATGAATTTTAATAATTCTACTTATTTTATATTTATTTTTTTTACTTGAATTAAAAACCGTTTGACCAACTTTAATTATTCCAGTATAAACTCTAACAAAACACATCAAACCACAATAAAAATCATTAATTACTTTAAATACAAAACCAGAAAATGATTTTAATTTATTTATGTTACATATATTATTTTTTTTATCATAATAGTAATATTTCCTATCAAAAGGAGAAGGTAAAAAATTAATTATATAATCTAACAAAACTTGAACGCCAATGTTTTTAAAAGCACTACCACACAAAGCTGGAACTATTGAGCAATCTATTATTCTTTTTTTAAGTAATTCTAGAATTTCTAATTCTTTTAGATTATTATCTAAATATTTACTTAAGTAATAATCATAAGGGTTTACTAATTCTTCTATTAATTTTTTTCTTAATTTAAGCAAAAAATTATTTTTATCGTAATCTATATTTCTTATATGATAATTAATAACTCCTTTATTATTAAAAATAATTTTTTTTGAATATATTAAATCATAAAAACCTATGAAATTACCATTTTTATATAATGGATAATGTATTTTAATTATTTTTCTTGAAAAAGTTTTTTCTATTTGATCACAAACTTTAAAATAATTTGATCCGATCCTATCCATTTTATTTATAAAAACTAATCTAGGAATTTTGTATTTTTCTAGTTGACTCCAAACAGTTTCGGATTGAGCTTGAACACCAGAAACAGAACAAAAAACCATACAAGCACCATCAAGTATTCTCATTGATCTTTCTACTTCTGCTGTAAAATCAACATGACCTGGAGTATCAATTATATTAATTTTATTCTTTTTAATTTTTTTTAAAATTCCAGACCAATAAACATATGTACACGCAGAATTTATGGTTATACCTCTTTCCTGCTCTTGATCCATCCAATCCATTGTTGCTTCACCATCGTGAACTTCTCCTATTTTATGTTTTTTTCCAGTATAATATAAAATTCTTTCAGTAAGAGTTGTTTTACCAGCGTCAATATGTGCACATATACCTATATTTTTAATATTTTTTATTTTCATTAAAAAGAAAAGTGAGAAAAAGCTCTGTTTAATTCAGCTTTTTTATGTATTTCATCTCTATCTTTAACAGATAAACTGTTATCATTATAAGTATCTATAATTTCTTTTAAAAGAGAATCAATTATATTTTTTTTATTTCTTATTATGGTATTTTTTTTAATAAATTTTATTGCTTTGTTTAAACCTCTTTTTCTAGTTATACTTACAGGTATCATGTAATATGTTCCTCCTACTTTTTTTTTTTTTAATTCAACTTTTGGAGTACAGTTTAATATAGACTTTTTCAAAATCTTTAAGGGGTTTGAGCAATAATTTTTTTTTATATTGTTTAAAACATTATAAACTATTTTTTCAGATAAAGTTTTTTTACCAGATAACATAAAAACATTAATTAATTTACTAACATAATAATCATTATATTTTAGATCATTAAAAACATTTCTGTTAAAAAAATTATTTTTTTTTCTCGACATTTCTTTTTACACCATATTTTGATCTTGAAGATTTTCTTCCTTCAACTCCTAATAAATCTAAAGAACCTCTTATTATATGATATTTAACACCAGGTAAATCTTTAACTCTACCACCTCTAATAAGAACAACAGAGTGTTCTTGTAAATTATGACCTTCACCTGGAATATAACATATAACTTCTTGTTTATTAGATAGCTTTACTTTTGCAACTTTTCTTAATGCAGAATTTGGTTTTTTAGGAGTTGTTGTATAAACTTTTATACATATACCTCTTTTTTGAGGACTTTTCATCAAAGCTGGTGACTTAGAATATTTTTTTTTTTTTTTTCTTCTATTTTTTATTATTTGATTTATTCTACTCATAAAAATATTTGTAAAAAATTCCAGTACCTGCGGGAATAAATTTACCAACTATAACATTTTCTTTTAAACCTTTAAGATTATCAATTTTTTTATAAATTGAGGCGTTAACTAAAATTTTTATAGTATCTTGAAAAGATGCTGCTGATATAAATGATTCACTATTTAAAGATGATTTTGTTACTCCGTATAAATACCTTTTATAAAAATTATTATTATTTAATTTTTCGATTTTTAAAATTTGATTTTTATAAAAAAATTTGTTTTTTCTTTTTGTTATTTTTATATTATTCAACATTTTTTTAAGTATTACTTCAAAATGTTTTCTTGATATTGATATATTATGGTATAAATATATATTTTTTAATTCATTTACAAAATGATTACAAAAATTATTTAAACCTACCAAACTTAAATAATCATTTAAATTATAATCATTTTTCTTAACTATAAGACCTTTATTTATAATTTTTTTAATTCCAAATAACAAAGGTTTATTTGTAATAACTTTATAACTTTTATTTAAAAATTTGTTATTAAATTTTAATCCATTTTTATTAAAATTTAATAAACCATCATAATATTGTATTGTATCATTTTTTTTAGTTAATCTATTTTCAAAAATATTAGAAATATCCAACAAACTATCAGTTATATCCTTATGATATTTTTCTTTTTTATAATAATAAACTGTAATATTAAATAAATTTTTTATTCTATTTAGTTTTATAATATATTTATTATATAAAAATAATAAATATTTTTCACTTTTTTCAAGAACTAAATAAGGTATATTTAAAATATTTTTATATTCTATATAAAAATATATATAAGATTTTTTTATTACATATTTATAATTATTCAAAAAGTTTATAAAATTTATTTTTACATTTTTTATATCTAAAATTATTTTTTTAGAACTAGTTTTTTTTGAAAATTTTAAATTTGAAAAATTAACTTTGTTTGAATTATTATAATTAATTCCTGGATTAACTTTATTGCTATAAAGTAATTTTCCTGTTAAATCAGTTAAACTCAAATTGCTTTTATTATTTATTTGAGAATTTTTTTTATAACAATTAAATAAATTATTATTATAATTATTTATAAAACAATATTTTTTAAATATAAATTTTTTTTTTTCTTTTTTTTCAAAATAAACACCACCGGTATGAAAAGTCCTCATTGTTAATTGAGTTCCAGGCTCTCCTATAGATTGAGCAGCAATAACTCCAACAGCATGACCTATATCAACTATTTTGTTTTTTGAAAAATCTATACCATAACATAGTGAGCATAAACCATTATTTATTTTACAAAATATTGGGTTTCTTATATTTATAATATTTATATTATTTTTAATTAGAAGCATAAATTTTTCTTCATTTAATATAGAATTCTTTTTTAATATTTTTTTTTTTTTATAGTATATATCTGAAAATATACAGTATCCTAAATATTCAAAGTAATTCGATTTGTCAAAAAATATTCTTGAATATTTTTTTGTTTTACAATCTTTTAATTTTATTACAACATTATGAGATACATCAACTAATCTTCTTGTTAAATAACCAGAGTTAGCTGTTTTTAGCGATGTGTCTGATAATCCTTTTCTCGCTCCATGGCTTGATAAAAAATATTGATCAGTATTTAAACCATAATAAAAATTAGATAAAACAGGAGTTTTTAATATTTTTCCATTTTGTTTCATCATAAATCCTCTTATTCCTGATATCTGATTTATCTGTTGCTCTGATCCTTTAGAACCACTTTTATAAATTTTATTTAAAGAATTATTGTTTTCTACTTTAAAACCTTTACTTCTAAAATCTATAAAATCTTTAGATATAAAATTCAACATTTCATTATTGTTTTTTTTATAAAATTTATTAAATATTTTTTTTTCTATTTTTTTATAAGTTTTAGAATTACCGAAATTTTTTTTTAAAATATTTAATTTGTTATTAATGTCTTTTATTAGATAATAAAATTCTTTTTCACTTTTAAATTTTAAATCACAATTAGATATTGAAATACCAGATTTAGTAGCATAATAAAAACCAAATTCTATTAATTTATAAATAAATTCAAAAAAAAATTTTTTATCATATTTATTATAAACATAATAAATAATTTCATATATATCATGTTTATAAAGAACTTTATTATATTTTATAATAAAGTTTTTTTTAGGTAAAATAGATAAAAATAGTATTCTCCTACAACTTGTCTTTATGAATTTTCCATTGGATATTTTAAAATATATACAATAATTTATTTCATTTTTAATAAAATAGTAATTTATAACATCTTTAATATTATCAAAATATTCTATATTTTCAATTATTAAGTAATTATTACTAGTTAAATAATTAATGCCTAAAATAATATCTTGTGTTGGTAAAATAGTTATATTACCATTAGAAGGATTTATAATGTTATTAGTTGATTTAAGAAGTTTTTTTGTTTCATATATACTTTCTCTTGATAATGGTATATGTACTCCCATTTGATCACCGTCAAAATCAGCGTTATAAGAAGAACATACCAAAGGATGTATATGTATAGCTCTATCTTTTACAAGTAGAATTTTAAAACTTTGTATACCCAATCTATGAAGGGTTGGAGCTCTGTTTAATATAATATATTTATTTCTTATTATTTTTTTTAATATTTTAATTGAAATTTTTTTTTGATTGTCAACAATATTTTTTGCTTCTATTATATTGTTACAATAAAAATTTTTTAATAATTTTCTGTATATAAATGGTCTAAATAATTCTATTGCAATTTTAATTGGAATACAACAATAATTTAATTTTATATTTGGTTCAACTACTATAACTGATCTTGCGGAATAATCAACCCTTTTTCCTAAAAGATTATTTCTAAATATACCTTTTTTACCTTTTAAATTATCTGAAATAGATTTAAAAGGTTTTTTTGAATTTTTTTTATAAAAAGTTTCATTTTTTCCATTTTCAAAAAGACAATCAACAGATTCTTGTATTAATTTCTTTTCTGTTTTTAATATAAATTCTGGAGCTTCTATATTATTAACTTTTTTTAATCTATCATTCCTATTTAAAACTATAGAATACAATTCATTTAAATCTGAAGAAACAATTTTATTCTTATCTATCTTTACTAAAGGTCTTAAACCACAAGGTAAAACTGGAAGTACTTTTATTATATAATCTTCCATTCTTATATTGTTTTTAAAAAAAAAAGATATTATATTAAATCTTTCTATCATTCTTTTATTTTCATTTTTATAAAAATATTTTATTTTATCCTTTAAAGAAAAATATTCATTTGAATAATCTACTTTTTTCAAAAGGTAAAATAAAGCATCGCATCCAGACTTAATGTTGCATATATTAAAAACTTTATTAAAAACCTTAAAATAGTAAGAGGAACTTATAAATGTATTTTTTTTTATATATTCTACATTACTTTCTATAACATAATAGATTTCGTAGTATATTATTTTTTCAATAATTTTTCTTTTTAAATTTAATATTAAGCTTAAATAATAAGGAGAAGTCTTAAATAAAAAAATATGAAAAACACAACATTGTAAAACAATATGTCCTATATTATTTCTTTTTAAGTATAAATTATTAACATTAACCCCACATTTTTTACATAAGTTGTTTAATATATTTTTTTTCTTATATTTGTTACAATTACAAGAATTTTTTTTATAAGGTCCAAATATCTTTTGACAAAAAAGACCATTTTTTTCTGGTTTTAAAGTTCTATAATTTATTGTATCAGATTTTTTTACTTCACCAGAAGATATTTTAAGAATTTGATTTGAATTAAAAAATGAAATTCTTAATTTTTTAAATGATTTCATAATAATTCTAAATTAATACATAAAGATTTTAATTCGTTAACAAGTATATTAAAAGATTCCGGAAAAAAATTCATTTTTTCTTTTTTACCAAAAATTATATTTTTGTAGTTAATTTCTCTTGAAATCATATCATCTGATTTCACAGTCAACATTTCTCTTAAAATATATGCCGCTCCATAAGCTTCAAAAGCCCAAGTTTCCATTTCTCCTATTCTTTGACCACCCATTTTTGATTTTCCTTTTAAAGGTTGTTGTGTAATTAAAGAGTAAGGGCCTATAGATCTAGCATGTATTTTATCGTAAGAAGTATGATGCAATTTTAAAAAATACATATAACCAAAAGTTACTTTATTTTCTATTTTTAATCCATTGTAACCATCAAAAATATCAACTTTATCAAAGGTTTTATTTATACCAAATTTTTTTATTAATGAATTATTGAAAACTTTTTTTGATAATTTTATAATTTCAAAATTATTTATACTTCTAAAAGGTAAACAACTAATAGTTATATTTTTTTTATAATATTCAATATCGTATATATTTTTTTTAAAATTTTTAAAAGAAAAATTTAAACATTTTAAAAAACTTTTTATATTATTTATTTTTCTATTTCTAATATAAATTTTTATTCTTTCTATTATTCCAAATATTAATAAACCAAGATTTATTTCAAATATTTGTCCTACATTCATCCTTGTAGGTACTCCTAAAGGGTTTAAAATCATATCACAAATTGTTCCATCTTTTAAATAAGGCATATTTTCTATAGGTAGTATTTTTGAAATTACACCTTTATTACCATGTCTACCAGACATTTTATCTCCAACTGAAAGTTTTTTTTTTTTTATAAAATTAAAACGTATTTCTTTTAATTTTTTTAAATTACTGTTTTCTGGATAAATAAATTTATTAATATTATATATTCTATTATTTGCAATAATAATATCAATATTTATATTGATATTATTTTTTCCTAAGTAATAAAATTTTTTGTTATAATAAAAATTATAATAATATTTTTTATACTTTTTTTTAAAATACTTAAATTTTTCTTTTACATAATATTTTAATATTATTTTATAACATTTATTAATTTTTCTGCTAAAATTACCATCTATTTCCTCATAATAATCAGAATAAATATAATCAATTTTATATAAAGTACCTGAACAATTATTATCAATTCTTACAAAATCTTGATAGTAATTTATTTTTTTATTTTTTATAAGAACGTTTATTAGGTTATCACAACCGCTTTTAGAAAAATCATTTTTTTTTATAACTCTAGCAACTATAATTTCTCCAGGTTCAAAATTCATACCTATTTTAGGAAACCCATTTTTTGAAATTTTTTTATAATTTTTTTTATCTATATAAAACATTTTTTTATCGTATTTAATATTTTTACTATATTTAAATTTCATTACATAAGTACTATAGTGTAAAGTGCTAAAATATTCGCTTTTAGAAAGTCTGTCAGAAATTATTATTGAGTCTTCATAATTATATCCTTTAAAAGATAAAAAACAAGTAATAACATTATGACCTAAAGACATAAAACCTTTATGGGTATTCTGATTATCATTAACAAAACATAAATCTTTATTTATTTTTTTTTTTAAGTCATGAACATTATTGTTTACTATATTTTTTTGATTATTATATTTGTACTTATAAAAATCTATTATTTTAAAAACTAAAATTTTATTATTTTTTTTAGTTATTATTATATTTTTAGAATCTTGATAAATTATTCTTTTATTTATAATGTAAAAAGAATAATTTAAATCAATTAAAGGTATATATTCTAAACCAGTACTAACATAAGGTAAACTTTTTATAAATCCAGTTACACTTTGTCTTTGCATATTAGAACCCATTAATGCTCTGTTCAAATCATCATGTTCTAAAAAAGGAATCATAGTTGAAGCGAGAGAAAATATTTGTAAAGTAGATACATCCAAAAATTTAACATTATCTAATGTGTCATACAATATTTTTTTATTCAATCTAACTATACCAAATTTATTAATTTTATTAATATTTAATATGTTGTTAAAACTGCATATTTTATTTTTTGTATCTATTTCTGATTTTAAATATATTATTTTACCAGTTATATTAAAATTAAATATTTTTATAAAAGGGGTATTTATAAAATAATCATAATCTAAATTGGAAAATAAAGAATATGAATTTACTAATCCTATATTTAAACCTTCTGGTGTTTCTATAGGACATATTCTTCCATAACTAGTATAATGTATTTCTCTTAAAACTTCCATTGATTTTCCTTTTAAACAAGAATTCTTACTTATTGAACTTATTCTTCTCTTGTGAGTTATTTCTGATAGTATATTGTTTTGATCTAAAAATTGACAATACTGAGACACGCAAAAAAATTCATTAATAGAATGAGTAATTATTTTATTATTAAACAAATAGAATGATGTTTTTATATTCTTTTTTGAAATTCTTTTTAATATAATTTTTTTTAATAAAAAAATTTTATTATTAAATATATTTTCTATTTGCTTTCCAGATCCTCTTATTTTTTTATTAGATAAGCTATCTTTATCTATTTTATAACTTAATATTTTTTTATTATTTATAAAAAAAAATATTAAGTTATAAATATCATTATAATCTATAAAATTACGGGAACTAAAAGAACCTATTATTTTATTTAGCTTTATTCTTGAATAACTTGTTAGGTAAAAAAATTTTTCAGAAAAAAATAATTTTTTTCTTTTAAGTAAAAAATTATTAAAACTACTTGTTTTTGAAATACCTGAAATGTTATAAAATTCTTTTATAATATTTAAATTATAATAATTTTCTATGCATGAAACAAAAATTTTATTACAATTTTTAGTAATTATACATTTTATTAAACCATTAAAATTTTTATATTTTTTTAAAAAAATATTAAAATTTTTTTCAAGATTTAAAAATATATTTTTTTTATAAGCATCTATATAATATATATATTTATATAAAAATGATTTAATTTCTAAATAATATTTTTTATTTATTTTATTTAAATTAGATTTTTTATATCTTTTTGATAATTTATAAATTCCTTTATAAAACAAAATATATATTTTTCCATCTTTTAATAACAAATAACTATAAAAAGAAAAAAGTTTTATTAAATAACTTAGTGGAAAGTTAATTAATATTAAAAAATAAAAAATTGGTATTTTTTTACTGTTGTTTAATGATAAACTTATATTTCTATATTTATCTCTATAAAATTCTAGCCAAATACCATATAAAGGAATTACTCTAATTACATCGTAATTTTTTATTCTTTCTATACTTATAGAAGGATTTTTATATAATTGACTAACAATTGTTCTTTCTATTCCATTAATTAAAAAAGAACAATTGTTGGTCATAATAGGAATATCGCAAAAATATATGTTTTTATATATTAATTTACTAATAAAATTTTTATTTTTTTCATTATAAAAAAATAAAAATTTTATTCTAATGTAAAGACTAAAATATTTTGTTTTATAGAATTTTTTGCAATAATCTAAATCTGTTATTTTTTTTTTTAAAAAATAACCACAATAACATATTTTTAATCTTGAATATTTTGAATAAATAGGAAAATACCTAAAAAAAATCTTATCTAAATAATTATTTTTTCTTAAAAATGTACTGTTAAATAAAAATTTTTGAATAAAAAGTAAATTATTTAATATAGAAGGAGTTTCTTTTGTAAAAAAATATTCATCATAATTCTTTAAAATCATTTTAAATTACATATACAACCTATTTTTGAAAACTTTTTTATAATTTCTTCTGCTTTTTTTTTTTCTATATCTTCTAATAAAACTTGAGGTACATTATCAACTATTTTTTTTGCTTTCATTAAGTCTATTTTTAAGATATCTTTTACCATTCTAATTGAAGAAATTTTATTGTCACCTATAGAAGTTAATTCTAAAATTATTTTTTTTTCTTCTTTATCTTTTTTAAAATTTTCAATTTTATTTAAATTACCAAATTTTTCATTTGCTTTATCTATTAGAATTTTTAATTCTAATAGATTCAAACTGCATATTTCTTCGAATATTTTATCTACTTTTTTCATTTTTTAAAAAAAATAAAATATTAAAAATATTTTTTATAAAATTATTAAAAATAAAAATAATTTTATTTATTATATGTTTTTTGTTTTTGTAATTTAAAATTGATTTATCAAAATTATTAATTTCTTTAAAGTTTATTAATAAACTTTTAAAACATATATTATATTTTTCTTTATATTTAAAGAAATATTTTAGAAAAATATCAAAAGAATTAAAAAAAAAAAGATAATTTCCACAATCACTTATATTTTTTTTATTTAACAAACTATATAATTTTAAAAAAACTTTTTTTTTACAAAAAAAAATTTTTATTTTTTTACTTTTCATAAACATTCTTAATTTAATTAATCTATTATTATTAATATTCTTTATATCCGCATTAAATAAATAAATATTTTTTAAAAAATTATTTTTTATTTTTGAAAAAACATTCATCATCTGTTATTAAAAATTTATTTTTTTGAGTTGTACTAACAACAATTTTCTTTATATTTTTAACATTATAGCCTTTTTTTTTTAACAAGTTAAAAAAACTCTTATTAATAAAAATAAAATTTTTAAAAATACTATCTATATTACAATCAGTAGTAGAAAAAGAAAAATTAACAAAATTATTTTTTTTATTTATATCAAAAAATAAAAAATTATTTTCTTTTAAAATTTTAAATATTCTTTCAAATTCATCAAAGTAAAATCCATAATTATAAAAAAATTTTTTTTTTTTTCTAATAAAAATTTTTAATAGTCCCAATTTTTTTAATTTTTTAAAAGAAAATGAATCAAAAAAATAATATCTATATTTTTTTTTAAAAAAATTATTGTTAAAAATTTTTTCGTTAAAATCAAAAAAAATATATTTATTATATGAATTTTTAAAATTATTTTTTTTAAAACAAAAAAAAATTAAAAATTTTATTTTTGTTTTAAAAGGTAATATAAAAAAAGAATTGTAATCAAAAAAATTTTTTTTTGATATATAAGTAACAGTATAAGTTTCCTTAAATTTAAATTTTTTTTTATTAATTATATTTAAATAATTAAAAAAATTATTTGACATAACGATAAGACATAGATTTAGAAACACCTAATATAATTTTTTTTATTTTACTATATTTTAATGTATTAAAAACATTATTAGAAAGTTTTATTATTTTTTTAATACAATGTTCGTTTATTTTTTTTTCATCTTTAAAATGTTCATTACATATAATTTTAATTAAAAATGATGTTGAACATCCTAAAACTTTCAAAGAATATTCATTTTTTTTAAATACCTTTATTAATATTCTAATTTTATCACCTTTTTTATAATTTTTTATTTTTTTTTCTAATTTTTCTTTAAAATCAAAAATATTTATACCATTTTGACCAAGACAAGAATTAATTGATGAGTTTTTATTAAAACCTTTAATTATATTTATTTTTATTAATTTCAAAAAAAATTTTTAGAGGTAGAAGGAATTGAACCTTCATTCTTGGTTTTGGAGACCAGAGCTCTTCCGTTAAGCTATACCTCTAATGAAGAAACAACACCAGCTCCTATTGTTTTACCTCCTTCTCTAATTGCAAATTTCATATTCTTTTCAATTGCAATATCATTCATAAGATTTACAACAGCTTCAATATTTTCTCCAGGAATTACCATTTTTTTTTCTCCAGTTAAAACTATACAACCAGTTACATCTGTAGTTCTGAAAAAGAATTGAGGTTTATAATTATTAAAAAAAGGAGTGTGTCTACCTCCTTCTTTTTTGTTTAATATGTATATATTTGCTTTAAATTTATTAAATGACTTAATAGTATTTAATTTAGATATTACATGACCTCTTCTTACATCACTTTTCTTAATACCCCTTATAAGTAAACCAACATTATCACCTGCTTTTCCAAATTCTAAATTTTTGTTAAACATTTCTATTCCTGTACAAGTGCTTTTTATTTTTTTTCCAAAACCTATTATTTCTATTTCATCATTTAATTTTATTATTCCCCTTTCAATTTTTCCAGTAACCACAGTACCTCTTCCAGAAATACTAAAAACATCCTCTACAGGCATTAAAAATGGCTTATCAACGTCTCTTTTAGGCAAAGGTATATATGAATCAAGATTATCAGCTAATTTTTCTATTGATTTTATTCCGTATTCAGTATCTCTATTCTCCAAAGCTAATTTAGCTGATCCTCTTATTATAGGTGCATTATCACCATCAAAGTTATATTTATTAAGTAATTCTCTTATTTCTAATTCAACTAAATCTATTATTTCATTGTCATCTACTAAATCACATTTATTTAAATAAACTATTATTTTAGGAACACCAACTTGTCTTGCTAATAAAATATGTTCTCTAGTTTGAGGCATTGGACCATCAACTGCTGAACACACTAATATAGCACCATCCATTTGAGCTGCTCCCGTTATCATATTTTTTATGTAATCAGAATGACCAGGGCAATCAACATGAGCATAATGTCTTTTTTCTGTTTCGTATTCTATATGAGCTGTGTTTATTGTAATACCTCTTTCTTTTTCCTCAGGAGAAGAGTCTATTTCACTATATTTTTTATAAGAGCATGAAAACTTTTTTGATAAAACGTTTGTTATAGCAGAAGTTAACGATGTTTTTCCATGATCAACATGTCCTATAGTACCAACATTTATATGAGGTTTATTTCTTTCAAAATTTTTTTTCAT